>DATKHW010000224.1:0-26138 GCA_035546275.1 Gemmataceae bacterium | reverse complement strand
TGCCCGGAGCTTTACGACAGTGTGCGCGCGCCGCGCGCCCGCCACTATCATCGCATCGACAATCGTTGGACGTTGATGATTGTTCAAGACTCGCGCAAGCACTTCACGCTCCATGCCGTCGTCGAGAAGGACGAGGACATGGCGAAAACGGTGCGCCAGTTGGAGGAAGCCTACGACAACGAGCTGTTGCGGCTGGAAAGCGGCGAAGCCTGATTCTCGGGGCGGCGCCTCTTGAAAGACTTACAAGCGGCAGGCGGCGACCCGGCCCATGAATTAGGCGTGGAATGTAATAAGGTTAAGCAGCGCCGGTTCCGTCCCATCCTTCGCTGCTGCAAAGCGCATCTCCTAACTCATGAAGCGGTGAACCTTTCGGACATTCCGGTGTCTGCTAAGGGGAAGTGGCGCCGGCTTTGCTTTTGGTGAAGGCGTGCCTTGAATCGGCCGCCACCGGGGGCGCCCCACTCTCCGGAATTACCGGAATGGACATGAGAAAGCGCATTCCCAACCTGAGCGGCGAGGATCTGGGTCCGGCCCTGATGGCGCCGGACGTGGTGGAGGTGCCGCTGCTGCTGCCGGGTTGGCAAGTGGCGGCGCTGGCCGACGCGGCGCAGGATCGCGGACTGACGGCCGGCGAAATGTTACGGCACCTGCTGAGCAATTTCATTCAGGACCAGGCGCAGCGACGGTCTTCCCCGCTTCCTTGAGACGCCGGTTCTTTTGGACTCCCTTGGACCCGCCAAGCGGCTTTTCGGCTTCGGCAGGCCGGAAAGCAGGCAGCGGGTTTTTTCTTTGCCCCGTTTCCCGCGCCCCCGATTGATCTGTTCCGCTGTTCCTCCCCGTGCTATATCCCCCACTCGGTTGGATCGTCGTTGGGCGGAGGGCTAAAGGAGGCGGCCAATGATCCGCACAGGAATAGCGGCCGGGATCGTTTTGCTGACGGCGGCCGCGCTGGCGCCGGCCCAGACAGCGCAGGGGCCGTTGCGCTGGCAGGCGGGGCAGGTGCTGTCGTACCGCGTTGAACAAGTCGTCTACACTTCGGACACGGTCCCGGACGGCAGGGCGGAAAGCAAGACGAAGCTCAATCTCCTCAAGCGCTGGCAGGTCGTCTCCGTGGACGCAGCCGGCGTCGCCACCCTGCAGCTGTCGTTGGGCGCCATGCGATACGAATCCACCACGCCGACCGGCGACGCCCTCCTGTTCGACTCCGCCGCTCCCGACAAGGGGACGCCGGAGCTGCGCGCCCAGTTCAGCGGCTACCTCGGCAAGGCGCTGGCGCTCTTGCGAGTGGACAGCTGCGGCCGGGTGGTGGAAGTGAAGGATTCAAAGTTCGGCCCCCCGAGCCGATTTGAAAATGAGCTGCCGTTTGTGGGCGTCCTGCCGGCCGAAGGGCTTAAGGCGGGGCAGGAATGGCAGCGCGACTACAAGATCACGCTGGAGCCGGACAAGTACGACGCCGTCCAGAAATACGTCTGCAAGACCGCGGCCGACGGCGCGGCGGTGACGGCGATGACCACCAGCCTCGTGAAGCTGCCGCCGGCTTCCGAGCAGCCGGCGCTCCTGGATTTGCTGCCGGAGGGCGAAATCGTCTACGACCTCAAGGCCGGCCGGATGCAAAAAGCCTCGCTCAAGATCGACAAGGAAGTGAAAGGCCATCAAGGCGAAGGCAGCAGCTACCGCCTGCAAGCGACTTACACGGAAGAATTCGTGGGAGATCGATAAAAAGGAGGAAGGATGAAGGATGAATCAAGAATTATCTTGGTCATCGTTCGTCCTCTTGGCGCGCAGCACTCGCGGATGGCCCGAGCCGTCGAAGATGGTTTTTCCCAAGTCGAAGGCGCCCAGGGCTTCGATCCGCTGGCGCGCCGGCCCTTCCTGGGCGGAGCCGATTTCCACAATGAGATAGCCGGCCGGTTTCAGCCGATCCAGCGCCCCGGCGATGAGCCGATCGAAAACGGCGTAACCGTCCGGGCCGCCGTCGAGGGCGGTGAGCGGCTCAAAGTCGCGGACGCCGACCGGCAGATTCGTCAGGTCGCCGTGCGCGATGTACGGTGGATTACTCAGGATGAAATCAAAGCGCTCGCCGGCCGGAAGCGGACCGTATAGGTCGCCCTCCAAGAAGCGGATGCGCTCCGCCACGCCATATTTGGCGGCGTTGCGCGCGGCCACGGCCAGCGCCGCCGCACTCAGGTCCACCGCCGTGACTTGAGCCGGTTTGTGATACTTCGCTGCGGCCACAGCCAGGCAACCCGACCCCGTGCCGATATCCAAAATCGCCGGCGCCGGCATGTCCTTCGCCAGCCGCAAGCACTCATCAACCACGGTTTCGGTATCCGGCCGCGGAATCAGCACGTCGCGGTTGACCTCGAACTCCAGTGAAAAGAACTCCTTGCGGCCGACTAGATACGCGACGGGACATCCTTTCAGCCGTTGCTGTACCAATTCCTTGAATCTGGCTCGCTGTTCCTCCGACGGCTCCTCCTCGTGGCGCGTATACAACTCGATGCGCTTGCAGCCCAGCGCGTGCGACAGCAGGACCTCGGCGTCGAGCCGCGGCGTCTCGCAGTTCTTGCCGGACAGGTAGCGGGTGGTCCAGTCGAGCAGCCGAGCGATGGTCCAGAGTTCTGTCGTAACCACAAAAGAAATCCTTTTAGTTGCCGAACCTGGTTACGCACTCAGCGGCCCCGTCCCGCTGAGCTTCTGCCGCTTGTCGAAATCGCGCAGCGCCCGAATCAGCTCACCCATGTCGCCGGCGATGATCGCATCGAGCTTGTAAAGGGTCAGGTTGATGCGGTGGTCAGTCAGGCGGTTTTGCGGGAAATTGTAGGTGCGGATGCGCTCGCCGCGGTCGCCGGAGCCGATCAGAGTGCGCCGCTGCTCCGCCCGCTGCTGGTGCAATTTCTGCTGCTGCCGTTCGTACAGCCGGCCGCGGAGGATGCGCAGCGCCCTGTCGTAATTCTTGTGCTGGCTGCGCTCGTCCTGGCACTTCACTTCCATTTCGTCCGGCGTGCCCTTCTTGTACCAGATACGGACGGCGCTCTCGGTCTTGTTGACGTGCTGGCCGCCGGCGCCGCCCGCCCGCATCGTCTCCCATTCGATGTCCTGGTCGCGCACCTCGACTTGCACCTCGTCCGGCTCCGCCAGCACCGCCACCGTCGCGGCCGACGTATGGATGCGGCCCTGCTGTTCCGTCTTCGGCACGCGCTGGACGCGATGGCCGCCGCTCTCGTAACGCAGCTGCAAGAAGGCGTCGTCGCCGGTCACGCTGAAGACGACTTCCTTGTAACCGCCCTGTTCGCCGGGGCTGAACGAGATGTCCTCCACCTTCCAGCCCCGATCGCGGGCGTAATGGGTGTACATGCCGTAGAGGTCGCCGGCGAAGAGGGCCGCCTCGTCGCCGCCGGTGCCGGCCCGGATCTCCAGGATGACGCTGTCGAACGTATCGCCCTCGGCCAGGAGGAAATCCTCCAGCCGCGACTGCAGCGCCTCGCGCCGGCCGCGCAATTCGGTCAGCTCCTGCTCGGCGTATTGCCGCATCTCCAGATCGGTTTCGCCGGCCGCCAGCGCCTCGGCCTGGGTCAAGTCTTCCGACGCCTTTTTGTATTCGAGATAGGGCTTGACCTGCTTGGCCAGCGCGCCGTGTTCCTTGGCCGTCCTGGCGTAGCGGACGCGGTTGGCGACCACATCGGGGTCGCCGAGCTGGGCCTCCAATTCGCGGTAACGGGTCAACGCCTGTTCAAAGAAGGGCCACATGGCCGCGCTCCCGGGGTCGGTCGGGAAAGATGCGAAGGACGACCAACCCCAGGCGTCGGCCTTCGTCGGCTAAGGACGAAACATCGGCGGTCTCCGGTGCGGACAGGGCGGGGCGACCCCGCCCCTACTTGGGGGCTTCGGCGGCGGGCGCTTCGGCGGCGCCGGCCTTCTTGCGGTTGGCCCAGTTGTACTTCCGCTGGAACTTCTCGACGCGGCCGGTCGTGTCCACGAACTTCATCTTGCCAGTGAAGAACGGGTGGCAGGCCGAGCAGATTTCGACGGTGATGTTCTTCTTCGTGCTGCGCGTTGTGAATTTATTGCCGCAACCGCAGACGACGGTGGCTTCTTCGTACTTGGGGTGAATGCCGGCCTTCATGACGCTCCTCCGTTGTTTTCAAGTCGCTGCTTCATTGTACGGGCGGCGCGGTTGAAACGGCAAGCTCAGCGGCCATTGATAGCGCCCCATCACAGCATTCGGCTGCGCCACGCTTCCTTGAGGTCCTTCAGCGCCGCCCACACCGCCCATTGGCCGTTCGCCCCGGCGATGCGCAGCCGGGTTTCCTTGCATGTCTGACCCAATCGCGTCAGCGGCAGATCGCCAATACAGGCCTCGAACGCCGCCGCGTTGCCGGGCCTTACTTCGACAATGAACCGCGTCTGCGATTCTGAGAAGAGCAGCGTCGCATCGGTCAAACCGCTGGTTTTTGGCAGTCCAGTCAGGTCCGCCCCGATTCCGCCGGCGAACGCCATCTCCGCGACCGCCGCGGCCAGGCCGCCCTCGCTGAGGTCGTGACACGAGCGCACCAGCCCGGCGGTAATGGCTCCGTGCAGCTTGCGAAACAGGCCGGGCGCTCGATCCCGGTCCACCTGCGGCGCCGCGCCGCCGGCGAGGCCTTGAACGAGATGGTAATGCGAGCCGCCCAACTCGTCTTTGGTTTCGCCGAGCAGATACAGGACGTCGCCCGGCTCTTTCCAATCCATCGTGACGCAGCGGCGAACGTCCGGGACCATGCCGAGGGCGCTGATGAGCAGCGTCGGCGGGATGACGATGTTGCGGCCGCCGGCGTGGTACTCGTTCTTGAGGCTATCCTTGCCGCTGATGAACGGCAGGTTGTACGCCAGCGCTGCGTCGCGGCAGGCCTCGGCCGCCCGCACCAGCGAGCCCAGCACATCCGGCCGGTCGGCGTCGCCCCAGCAGAAATTGTCGAGAAGAGCGATCCGCGATGGATCGGCGCCGACGGCGACGACGTTGCGGACCGCTTCGTCGACGGCGGCGGCCGCCATGGCATAGGGGTCGAGATCGCCGTAGCGCGGGTTGATGCCGCAGCCGACCGCGAAGCCCCTCCACGATCCCAGTACCGGGGCGACCACCGCGGCGTCGCTGGGGCCGTCCTCGTGAACCCCGACCAGCGGCTTGACGACGCTGCCGCCCTGCACTTCGTGGTCGTATTGGCGGATGATCCATTCCTTGCTGCACACATTCGGCGACGCCAGGATTCTCAGCAGGGTTTCAGCATGATCTTTTGGGCGAGCCGGGGGCGTCAGCCCCCGGAGGGTGCTTGCAGTCGCTGCATCCTCGCTCCGGGGGCTGACGCCCCCGGCTCGCCATTCCGCCAGCCGCACGACCGCCGGCCGGCCGTGATGCAAAAAACGCATGTCCAGGTCCGCGACCTGATTCCCCTCATAGCGGAGCCGCAATCGGCCCGTTTGCTCGAAGACGCCGATCGCCGTCGCTTCCACGTCTTCACCGGCGCACAGCGCCCGCAAGCGCTCCCATTTGTCCGGCGGCACGGCCAGGATCATCCGCTCCTGCGATTCCGAAATCCAGATTTCCGTGTACGACAACCCGGCGTATTTCAGCGGCGCCTTGTCCAACTCCACCGACGCACCCAGCACTTCGCCCATCTCGCCGACCGCCGAGCTGAAGCCGCCGGCGCCGCAGTCGGTGACGGCGTTATAAAGCCCCTCATCGCGGGCTTGCAGCAGCACGTCCAGCAGCTTCTTCTCCGCGATGGCGTTGCCGATTTGCACGGCCCCGCCGCTGACGCTTTCCGATTCCGACGTCAGCTGCACCGACGAGAACGTCGCCCCGTGGATGCCGTCGCGCCCCGTCCGGCCGCCCACTGCCACGATCCAGTCGCCGGGCCGCGCCGCCTTGCGGCAACGGTCCACCGGGATCAGGCCGACGGTGCCGCAAAACACCAGCGGGTTGCCGAGGTAGCGCTCGTCGAAACAGACGGCGCCGTTCACCGTTGGAATGCCGATGCGATTGCCGTAGTCGCGCACGCCGGCGACGACGCCCTTCATCACCTTCAGCGGATGCAAGACGCCCGGCGGCAGCGCTTCCGGCGGCGTCTCCGGCGGAGCGAAGCAGAACACGTCCGTATTGCACACCGGCTTGGCGCCGAGGCCGGTCCCCATCGGGTCGCGGATCACGCCGCCCAGACCCGTGTTGGCGCCGCCGTATGGCTCGATCGCCGACGGATGGTTGTGCGTTTCCACCTTGAAACAGACGTGATACTTGTCGTCGAAGCGCACGACGCCGGCGTTGTCTTCGAAGACGCTGACGCACCAGTCGTCGGCGGCAAGCCGGCGGCGAACCTCCTGCGTGGCGGCGAAGATCGTTTCTTTCAGCAAGTTGTCGTAGCGGCGAACGCCGTTTTCATCGCGGAACTCGACGCGGCCCTTGAGCGTCTTGTGCGAGCAATGCTCCGACCACGTTTGGGCCAGCGTCTCCAGCTCCACGTCGGTCGGATCGCGGCCGGCGGTGCGGAAATGATCCTGGATCGTCCGCATCTCGGCCAGGCTCAGCGACAATTGGCCGTCGCGGCTCAGCTTCTGCAAACCGGCGTCGTCCAGCTCCCGCAGCGGCGCGACGGTGAGCCGAAATCGATAGGGGGCGCCGACGGCGAGATGATCCAGCGTCAGCGGCCCCTCGACGACTTGCTCCACCGCCTCGTTGGCCAGCACCTTGCGAAAAAGCACTGTCTTCGCCTCCGGCGACAAGGGCGGCCCGTAATAGCGGCGAAAACTGCGCACCGAATCGACCGTCACGCCGAGGTCGCGGCCGGCGTCCACCACGCTGAGCGCGGCCGGATCCATCACGCCGGGCTTGTACAGCACCGTCGCCAACCGGCCGTCGCCGTTATGCTCATTGAGCGCTCCGAGGACGCCGGTTTCCACCAGCGGATCGACGAGCAGCTCGCGCGTCAGCTGGTCGGCCTGTTCGCGCGTCAGCGGGCCTTCCAGGAGCCAGCCGCGAGCCGTCGCGCGCACCGCCGAGCCGCCCTTGCCGTGCGTCAGCAAATCGAATTCCTCGGCGACGCGGGCCGCTGCGCCGTCCACCCCTTTGGGGCGTATTTCGATCTCCCAGAGCATGGATTTCCTCTTTGCCGGCGGCCGCGGTCAGGCGGCGACGCCGTGGCTGACGCCCAAGACCAGGACGACCGACACGCCGATGAACACGCCGATGTACAGCGCGCCCAGCACCAGGCCGATCGTCGCCAGGATCATGTGGCTGCCGCGCGACCGCAGCACGGCCGCGGCCTGCCCCATGCCGAACAGGGCGACGACGGCGGCCGCCAGCATGGCGCCCACAAAGAGCAGGCCGGCGATTGCCGCCGCGGGGCTGTCCGCCTGGCCGCCGCTGGCCGCGACAATGACCAGAACCAGGACCAGGCTCAGCGCGAACGCCACCCAGGCGCCGATCCCCATACTCAGGGCCAGAATCGCCTGCCGCCGGTTCGTCTGCGCTTGTTCCGGCGCCGATTCCTTCGATTCCAGCGCCCGATCGACGCAGGCGGCGCACAGAATCTGATCGCGCCACTTCGTCCGGCAGGTTTCGCACATGAACGTGCCGCACCGGCTGCACGGCCCCACCGATTCGCACGCCGGATGGACGCCGCAAGCGCCCTCGCCTTCGCGGACCGGCCGGCCGAACCGCTCCGGCGGTTCGTACAACGGCTCGCGGCAGTTCGTGCAGCGGGCGCCGACCCGCTCACGGTCGTCGGCGATCGGGTACTCGCAGGAAGGACACAATGCCATGACGGATCTCTCGGGTTGCCTTCCTCTCCTCTCCCCCGCTTCGGGGGAGAAGGGCCGGCAGTGAGGGGGCTTTGTTTCTCCCCTCTCCCCCGCTTCGGGGGACAGGGGCCGGCGGTGAGGGGGGTGATTTCGCGCGGCAGGAAGAACCCCTCACCCCCAACGCCTCTCCCCTGAGTACAGAGGAGAGGGGAGCAAAGCACTTAGCCGTGAACCATACTGAAGATGACCAGGAACACCACCGTCACGCACCACAGGGTTCCGACCAGCGAGCTGGTCGCGCCGGTCATGGCCAGCCCCCGGCCGCCCATGTTCGGCTTGGATTCGATCTGCCGCAGGGCCAGCCAACTGAGCACCAACCCGCCGACCGGAATCACCAGACCGACGATGCCGAGCAGCATGGCGCCGAGGCCGCCCATCGGCGTGCCGAACAAGGTCAGGCAGAACGTCACCGGACTGCTCACCATGCCGACGATCACCGCCACGATCGCCAGCGGCGGCACCTTGCCGGGTCGGTGCAGACCGCGGACCAGGAAATTCTTGCAGGGTCCGCACAACGTCTTGCCCTGAACCTCAACCAGACAATTAGGACAGAAGTGCTCCTTGCAGTCGGCGCAGGTCTTTTCCGTGGCCACGTCGTCGTGGTTGAAGCAGTAGCCCGGCCGATGGCGGCGGAAAACCTGGGCGCGGCGACGGCGCAGCAGATCGCCGGCTGAGGCGTCGTCCGGAGGCGGCGGTGGACCGGGTCGGCGGCGATCGTCCCAATCGTCGTAGTCGTCGTAGGGGGCGCGGGGACGCGGCCGCGGCGGCGGCCGGTCCCAATCACGATCTCGACCCCGGTCGTCTGCGGGTCGGCCCCGGTCGTTTACAGGGCGGCGCGGCGCGGGGGGCGGCGGCGGCGGAGCGGGCTTTCGCGGCGGTTCCGGCGGCGTTTCGGGGGCCGTCGTCGTGCTTTGCCAGGGCACCATATTGCCGTTGCCGCACTGGTCGCAGAACACCATCGTGCCGGCCAGGTTGTCCGCCCGGCCGTGCTTCTTTTGGCATTTCTTGCAGGTGAACCAGATCATCGGCGTCATTGTCTACCCCAAAAACCGCCGGGATAAACCCGGCGGCTCGCCGGCTCAGCGACTCCCTTCACCAGTCTATCAGCCGTCGGCCGGGCTTGCACCCGGCAATTCACCGGCGCTTCGGCCCCTGCTGCACGTTCAGGCCGCCCGGCCCGTCTTCCGGCGGCCCCTGTTCGCTCAGCACCGCCGCCAGCTGCAGCACGAATTTCTCGTCGCTCTCAAACTGGTCCGGCGTCAGCTCCAGCCGGCTCTCGAAGAATTGCGCCACGGAGCGAAAGAGCTGGGTGCGCTCCGCCACGCGCAGCTTGTCGCGCCGCAGCGCCAGGTCCAGCAGCGTCTGTTTCTGGTCGCGCGACAGCGACGACAGCCGTTGCCGCCACAGCGCCAGGCGGGCGCGGTCGGCCTCAGTGCGGCTCTCGACCAACGCCCGAATCGGTTTGATCCCCTGCTCGACGTGGACGACGAGGGTGTCGCCGGCGAAGTCGCCGAGCCGGCGATTCTTCTTGTTGCACGCTGCTATCGCGAAGCCTAATGCATAACAGCCCGGCCAAATGATGAAGGGCCAACCCGGCAGCGAATCTATTACACGCACAATGTTGCGTACGGCCGAGTGGTAAAACGTTAGGGCCGTCCCCTTGTGCTGGATGACACGAATACCCAGCACCCGCTTGCCTGGCGTTTGCCCGTTCCAAAGCCACTCGAACAGCAGAAAATAACCCCAGTAGACCACAGTTACCCACACCATCAACACGCCCAGGCCCATCCCCGCACCGGCAAGTCCCAGCGGCGAAAAGATGACAAAGAGGCCGCCCGCGCCCCAAAGCAGGAGAATGAGGAGGAAGTCGATCAGCCAGGCCAGGGTGCGCGACCCCAGCCCGGCAACGCGGTAGTAGAAGGGCACCCGTTCGGTGGTGAGAACCTCATGGAGAATCATGCCGGTTCCCTCCGATAATGCGGATTCTTCCCCCACCCTAGCAGCAGCGTATAGACGAGGAACACGACGGCGAAGGCGCAGGCTACGGTCAGCTTCACCCACGTCGGGAAGATCCAATCCGGCGCCCGCGCCACGCCGGCTTCCAGCAGACCCGCCACGGCCAAGAGCGGCACGGCGCCGGACACCAGCAGAAATGCTTCCTGGCCCAGCCGGGCCATTTCCTCGCGGCGCGGCCATGGCCGAGCGCGGATCATGGCCTGCGCCAGGAACAGGCCTGCCGCCCCGCCGATGAAACATGCGGGCAACTCCAAAACGCCATGCGGCACAATGCCGGTGATAAATGTCATGAAATAGCCGTGGCCGGGACGGTTCTGCTCCGCCTCCAGGAAGACGGCGCCGAGAACGCCGAGCATTAAGCCGTTCTCGAACATGAACCACACCGTGCCGATTCCCAGGGTGACGCCCAGGGCGAAGGCGATGAGCGTCACGCTGAGATTGTGCGTGAACAGAAAGCCGGAAAATCCGAGGACCTGGTCGGCGGTTTGCGCCTGGGTGGGGTCCAATTGGCCCTCTTCGCGCGGCTGAATGGTCTTCATGTCCCTCGGCAGCAAGAACGTCTGGCCGTTGTGGGCCGCTTCCACCGCACTTTTGTCTTTCGACCACGGAAAGCACGCGAGGAAGCCGAAGACGGCGCCGAAGACGAACAGGCCGACCGCGATGAGAAAATGCGGCAGGTAACGGCGAAAGACGGCCGGCCAGCCCCAGAACAAAAACAGCAGCATCGCTCGCAGGTCGATCCTCGTCTTGCCGTAGACGAGCAGATAAGTCCGCGCGACGAGGTCGTTGAGATAGCGCACGGTCGTATCGCCGCTGACGAACGTCTGAGCCTGGTTGAGATCGGAGGCGGCGCGGCGGTATAGGTTGCCCAGCTCGACGGCCTCATCCTCATTGAGAGAAGCCAGGCTGCTGCTCTCGGCGCGTTCCAGCAATTCCTCAAGGCGCTTCCAGGAGGGCCGGCGGTCGTGGAGGAAAGCGGCTAGGTCCATGATGGCATTCGGCCCCAAGAGGATTCACCACAAAGACACAAAGGACACAAAGGCAGGAGAAGAAGACATGCAGGGTTCCAAACCATCACTCTTCTGAACACTGGTTTTTGTCTTCTTTGCCTTTCTTCTTTGTGTCCTTTGTGTCTTTGTGTTGAATCTCTTACATCTGCATCCCCGTTTTCAGCGACAAATACCGATTGACCGCGTCGATCGTCAGCCGCTCCGGCGCCGTGTCCAGCACCAGGACGCCCTGCCGTTCCAGGCTGCGAAGCATCTCCGCCCGCCCCGCCAACAGGTCCCGCGCCGTCAGCACATTGTACAGATGCTCGGCGTTGCGCGGCTGCTCCGCCGCCAGCTTCTGCAACGGCACGTCGGCGACGGCCAGGGTCAGCGGCAGGTGGAAGCGCCGCAGGAGCGCCGCCGCTTCCAGGTACTCCTTCGACGCCGTCGCGTCCAGCAAATCGGTGAACACCATTGTCAGGGCGCGCTTCGGATGCCGGCCGATCAGTGCGTTGAACGCCTCGCGGTAATTGACGTAGCAATACTCCGGTTTGATCGAATAGAGCGCTTGCAGGAACTTGGCGTGCTGCGACCGCCCCTTGGCCGGCGGCAAATAGAGATGGACGGAGTGCGAGAAGATCAGCAGACCGAGATTGTCCTGAAACGTCTGGCTGACGTGGGTGAGCATGAGCAGGGCGTTGATGGCGTGGTCGAGCTTGGTCAGCGTGCCGACGCGCGCCGCCATCATGCGGCCGATGTCGAGGCAAAAGATCACGTCTTGGCTGTGCTCGGCCTCGAAAACCGCTGTGATAGGCTTGTGGCGGCGAGCGGTGGCCTTCCAGCTGACCTGCCGGTAGTCGTCGTCGGGCGTGTAGTCGCGGTAATGGCTGAATTCGCGTCCGGCGCCCGGCAAGCGCTTGGCGCGGTAGCCGCCGGCCCGCACCAGCGTGGTCCGCACCAATGCCTCATAACGCCGCACTTCAAGCAGATTCGGATAGACCTGCACCGCCTCGCCGGCCGGCAGGCGGTAATCGAAGAGCGCCAGCCCCAGCGGACCGCGGCAGCGCACCGAAACGTCGCCGAAGGAGAAGTTGCCGCGCTGCGTCGGCAGCAGGCGGTACGGCAGCCGCGACTGACCGAGCGCTGGAACGATGGTGGACTGTGTATCCGGCGCCGCCCGGAAACCCGGCGGGACCTCGTCGCGCACTAGCAGGCTCAAGCGGAGGCGCGACTGGTTGTCGAGGACAAGGACGATCTCATTATCGACGCCGAGCGACAAACGGGCCGGCCGCTCCCTTCGGACGGCGAGCCGCCCGAAGCGCGGAGCGCGCCACGCCAGGAAGGCGTCGCCGAGGAACAGCAGGATCACGCAACCGTCGAAGCCGCAGACGAGCCACGGACTGCCGAGGCCGACGGTTTGTTCCAGCCACGGCGGCATGGCGCCCTGCATCGCCTGCGCGGCAAGGCCGGCCAGCCACAGCAGCAGGCCCACGAGCAGCAGGGAAAATGTTGTCCGCGAGGGGAGCATTCTGTGAGAGTACGGCGAGCACGCAGCGCCAGCAAGTGCGGGGCGTTTCAGGGGTCCGAAATCAGCACAAGCACCGAGTGCGGCGCCACCGTGTAGGACGACCCCGCCGGCACGTCCGGCCCGTCGCCCTCCCCGACGACGTCGAGCGGTGGGGCCAGGGCCGTGTCGATGACGCGCCGCCAACGCTTCTTTTGCGGCGACAGCGGCAAGGTGAACGGCAGCGCATCCCTCCAGGCGTTAAAGACCATGTAGAAATCGCGGTCCGGCTCCCGCCCCGTCATGCGGCCGTCCAGCGTCAGCGCCAGGCTGTGGCTGTCCCAGGAGTGGTCCGGCGTGTTCGGTTCGACGCCGTGCCAAACGACTTCCGGGCCGTCGAAAAAGCCCCGGCGCCGCAAGGCCGGATGTCTCTTGCGCAGGGCGATCAGCTCGCGGGCGAACCGCAGGAAATCGCTGTTTTTCACGGTCAGCGACCAGTCGATCCAGCTGATTTCGTTGTCCTGGCACCAGGCGTTGTTGTTGCCGCGCTGTGTGCGCAAGAACTCGTCGCCGGCCAGAAGCATGGGCACGCCCTGCGACAAAAACAGCGTGGCCAGGAAATTCCGCGCCTGCCTCCGACGCAGACCGAAAATGGTCGGATTGGTCGTCTCGCCCTCGACGCCGCAATTCCAGCTCCAATTGGCATCGCTGCCGACCCGGTTGCCTTCGCCGTTGGCCTCGTTGTGCTTCTGGTTGTACGAAACCAGGTCCCAGAGCGTGAAACCGTCATGACAGGTGATGTAGTTGATGGAATGCCGCGGCTGCCGGCCGGCCGAACTGTACAAGTCGTGGCTGCCGCAGAGCCGCTTGGCCAGGTTGGGGACCATGCCGGGGTCGCCGCGCCAGAAGCGCCGCACGTCGTCGCGGTATCGGCCGTTCCATTCCGACCAGCGCCGGCCGTACGGAAAGCTGCCGACTTGGTACAGTCCGCCAGCGTCCCACGGCTCCGCGATCAGCTTGGTGTCGCGCAGGACGCCTTCTTCCGCGATCCGCTCCACCACCGGCGGCTCGACCAGCACGTTGCCCAGGTAGTCGCGGCCCATGACCGAGGCCAGGTCGAAGCGCAGGCCGTCCACGTGCATGTCGGCCACCCAGAAGCGGAGGCAATCGAGCAGCAGTTGACGCACCACGGGGTGGTTGCAATTGACGGTGTTTCCGCATCCGGAAAAGTTGAGGTAGCTGCCGTTTGGGCCGATCATGTAATAGAGGTGGTTGTCCAGGCCGCGGAAGGAATAGGTGCGGCCGCGGTAGTCCCCTTCGCCGGTGTGATTGAAGACCACGTCGAGGTAAACTTCGATGCGGGCCGCGTGGAACGCCCGCACCATCTCGCGGAACTCGACGAGTTGCCCGTGGTCGGCGCCGGTGCTGGCGTAGGACGACTTGGGCGCCCCGAAGGCGATGCTGTTGTAGCCCCAGAAATTGCGGTTGGTTTCGCCGTTGATCGGGTTGATGAACGGACAATCCGTCTCGTCGAACTCGTGAATAGGAAGCAATTCGACGGCCGTGACGCCCAGCGTTTGCAGATAGGGAATCTTCTCGATAAGCCCCGCAAAAGTCCCCGGATGGGCCGTCATCGAGGAAGGATGGCATGTGAAGCCGCGGACGTGCAGCTCATAGATGACCGAGTCCTCCAGCGGCGTCAGGATGGGGGCGTCCTCCTGCCAGTGAAAGGGCCGGCGGATGTAGACGCTGCGGCGGTTGGAGCGGTGCTTTTCCGGCTCGCGGGACAGGCCCCAATGCGCGCCGTTGGACAGCGCGGTGGCGGCCGGGTCCAGCAGGACGGTGTTGGCGTCGTAGCAGTGGCCGGGGCTGCGCGGCCCGTCCACGCGCCAGCCGTAGGAAAAGGCCGGCGGCAGGCCGGCGACAAGGACGTGCCAGTGATCGCCGGTGCGGTTGCGGCGCGGATGGAGAGCGATCTCCGCGATCGGCTCCGACCCCTCCAAGGGATAAACTACCAGGAACACCGCCGTGCCGTGGCGACATAGGAGAGCGAAATTCACGCCGTCCGGCTGGGCCGAGGCGCCCAACGGTAGGCACCGGCCGCGAGCGATCCGCAGGGTGAGCATAGAAAATCCGGCTGCCGCATCAGAACAGGTCGGAATATGAATGAGGATAGTCGCGCGAACGTGCCTCTGGCAAGGCGAAGGTCCATCGCAGCAACCATAGCATTTTTGGAAAAGGCGCGTCCCGCCACGCGCCGATTTGGTAGACTAATCCCATCAGTGGACCAGCAAAGCCCCCCCGCCTTGCGCACCCGCCGCCGTCCTGACGACGCACCGATAGGAGCAGACCGCATGACCGTCGCGTCGCGTTTGCGTGGCCGTGTTCTGATGGTTTTCGGGCCGCTGTGCCTCGCGGTTTTGATTGCGCCGGCCGCTGCCGCGGACCCGCCCAAAACCGCTCCGAAAATCGAATATGACCGCGACATCCGGCCGATCCTCGCCGAGAACTGCTACGCCTGCCACGGCCCCGATGAGAAGCAGCGGAAGCGTAAGCTGCGCTTCGATGTGCGCGAATCCGCGATCGCGGAGCTGGACGACGACCTGCACGCCATCGTCCCCGGCAAATCGGACCAAAGCGCTCTGATTGACCGCATCACGCAGGACAACCCTGGTCGGCGGATGCCGCCGGAGAAATATGGAAAAACCCTGACGCCGCAGCAGATCGAATTGCTCCGCGCCTGGATCGACGAGGGCGCCCCATACGCCGTCCACTGGGCCTTCGTCGCCCCGGTCAAATCGACGCCGCCAAAGGTCTCCGACGTGGGATGGGTTCGCAACCCGATCGACCAGTTCATTCTGGCTCGGCTGGAGCAACAGGGGCTGCATCCTTCGCCGGAAGCGGAGAAAACCACGCTGATTCGTCGGGCAACGCTCGACCTGACCGGTCTGCCCCCGACGCCGGCCGAAGTGGACGCCTTTCTCGCTGACAAGAGTCTCGACGCCTACGAAAAAGTGGTGGATCGGCTGCTGGCGTCGCCGCACTACGGCGAACACATGGCCCGCTACTGGCTGGACGCCGCCCGCTTCGGCGACACGCACGGCCTTCACCTCGACAACTACCGCGAAATCTGGCCCTACCGCGATTGGGTCATCAAAGCCTTCAACCAGAACAAGCCCTACGACCAGTTCGTCGTCGAACAGCTGGCCGGCGAGCTGCTGCCGAACGCCACGCTCGACCAGCAAATTGCGACCGGCTACATCCGCTGCCACGTCACCAGCAGCGAGGGCGGCGCCATTGAGGAGGAGTTCTACACGCGCAACGTGGTGGAGCGCGTGGACGGTTTCGGCACGGTGTTCCTCGGCATGACGGTCGGCTGCGCCCGCTGCCACGACCACAAATTCGATCCGCTGAAGCAGAAAGAGTACTACCAGTTCTTCGCCTATTTCAACAACCTGGACGGCCCCGCCCTGGACGGCAACGCCGCCCTGCCGCCGCCGTCGATCAAGGCGCCGACGGCGGAGCAGAAGGAGGCGCTGGCGAGGCTGCAACAGCAGACCGCGGATATCCAGAAAACCATCGCCGACCTGGCGGCCAAGACGCCGTATGACGAGACGGCCGACGCCAAGACCGACGAGGCGCCAGCGGCGCCGGCGGATTACGTTTGGATCGACGACGACCTGCCGGCGGGCGCCAGGGCGGAGCCGGAGGGCGGAATCAACCACGCCTGGAATTGGGTGGACGGCCCCAATCATCCGGTATTGAGCGGGAAAAAGTCGCTCATGCACCAGGGCGCCGGGCTGGCCCAGTTCGTCTGCGTCGCCGCCAGCCCCGGTCTGCGCTGCGGTCAGGGCGACAAACTGTTCGCCTACGTCTATCTCGACCCGGCCGATCCGCCGAAAGAGATCATGCTCCAATGGAACAGCGGCGACTGGAAGCACCGCGCTTATTGGGGCGACAACCTGATCGAGTTCGGCAAGGACAAATCCACGGAGCGGCGGCGCATGGGGCCGCTGCCGAAAGCCGGCGAGTGGGTGCGGCTGGAGGTGGACGCCGCCAAGGTCGGGATCACGCCCGATCTCATCCTCAACGGCTGGGCGTTCACGCAGCACGGCGGCACGGTCTACTGGGACAAGGCCGGCGTCCTCACGCGCACGCCGCAGGGGACCGGCCAGTATTTCGATTCGCTGGCCCTGTGGCTGCAAACCCAGAAGGCGCTCGGCGGGGCCGGACTTCCAAAAGAGATCCAGGAAGCCGTGCAGCTCGACCCGGCCAAGCGCACCGACGCGCAGAAGAAACAGCTGCGCGACTACTTCATCGGCCATGCTTATTCCAAAACGCGCGACGCCTTCGCCCCGCTGCTGAAGCAGATCGCCGAGGTGGAAAAAGAGACGGCGGAGCTGGACAAGCAGATTCCCTCGACGCTGGTGTTCAAGGAGCGAGCGGATATTAAACCGGCGTACATCCTGAAGCGCGGCGAATACGATCAGAAACTGGCCCAGGTCGGCCGAGACACGCCGGCGTTCCTGCCGCCCTTGCCGCCGGACGCGCCGCGCAACCGGCTCGGTATGGCGCAATGGCTGGTCGCCCCGAACCATCCGCTGACGGCCCGCGTGGAAGTGAATCGCCTCTGGCAGCAGGTGTTCGGCGTTGGCCTCGTCAAGACGACGGAGGATTTCGGCACGCAGGGCGAACCGCCGAGCCATCCGGAATTGCTCGACTGGCTGGCGGTGCAGTTCCGCGAGGACGGCTGGGACGTCAAAAAGATGATGAAGCGATTCGTGCTGTCCGCGACCTATCGGCAATCGTCTTACAGCACGAAGGAGCAGCTGGCAAAGGACCCCGCCAACCGGCTCTATTCGCACGGCCCCCGTTTCCGTCTCGACGCCGAGGAGCTGCGCGATCAGGCGTTGGCGGCGAGCGGTCTGCTCATCGAGAAGATCGGCGGGCCGAGCGTCAAACCGCCGCAGCCGGCGGGGCTGTGGGAAGCGGTCGGCTACTCCGGCAGCAACACCGTCCATTTCACGGCCGACACGGGGAACGAGAAAATCCACCGCCGGAGCATGTACACCTTCTGGAAGCGGACCGCCCCGCCGCCGGAGATGAGCATCCTCGACGCCCCCTCGCGGGAGTTCTGCACGGTGCGGCGCGAGCGGACCGACACGCCGCTGCAAGCGCTGATGATGCTGAACGACCCGCAGTATTTCGAGTGCGCCCGCGCCCTGGCGGAGCGGACGATGCACGAATGCCCCACGCCGGAGGAACGCGTCTCTCGCATGTTCCAGCTGGCGGCCGGCCGAAAACCGGACGCGAAGGAGACGGCCGAGCTGCTGGCCAATTACAAGGACCAGCTGGCCGAGTACACGCGCGACGTGGAGGCGGCGAAGAAGGTGATCGCCGTCGGCGAGAACAAACCGGACGCCAAACTGAACCCGAGCGAATTGGCGGCGTACACGATGGTGGCGAATTTGATCTTGAATCTCGATGAAGTGATAACGAAGGGATAGGCGGGAGGGAGCACGCAGCGCAAGCAAGTGCTTCGATGAACAGACGCAGCCGAGAATACACGATGAACCCGATCCACGAAGGTCTTCAAACAATAACCCGCCGTCATTTCTTCGGCCGCAGCGCGCTCGGCCTCGGCACGGCCGCGCTGGCGTCGTTGCTGCCCGACTCCGTCCGCGCCGATGACGCCCCGGCCCACGGCGGCCTGCCCGGCTTGCCGCACTTCGCCCCGAAGGCCAAGCGGGCCATCTACCTGTTCATGAACGGCGGCCCGTCGCAGATGGACATGTTCGACCATAAGCCGAAGATGGCCGAGCTGTTCGACAAGGACCTGCCCGACTCCATTCGCAAGGGGCAGCGCCTCACCACCATGACCAGCGGCCAGACGCGCTTTCCGATCGCGCCGTCGAAATACAAGTTCGCGCAGTACGGCCAATCCGGCGCCTGGGTCAGCGAGCTGATGCCGTGGACTTCACGGATCGTCGATGAGGTCACGTTCATCCGCACGGTCTGGACCGAAGCGATCAACCACGATCCCGCCGTGACGTACATTTGCACCGGCCACCAGCTGCCCGGCCGGGCCAGTCTCGGCGCCTGGCTGAGCTACGGCCTCGGCACGATGAACGAGAACCTGCCCGCCTTCGTGGTGATGACGGCCTCATGGACCGGCCGCAAGGAGGCGCAGGCCATCTATAACCGCCTTTGGGGATCGGGATTCTTGCCGAGCAAGTACCAGGGCGTCGCCCTGCGCTCCAACGGCTCGCCGGTGCTGTTCCTCGACAACCCGCCCGGCGTGGACGCCGCCGCCCGCCGGCGCATGCTGGATTCGCTCGACCGCCTCAACCAGAAGGAGTTCGACGAGGTCGCCGACCCGGAGACGCAGGCCCGCATCGCCCAGTATGAGATGGCGTTTCGGATGCAGACGTCGGTGCCGGAGCTGGTCAACCTGGCGTCGGAGCCGCAGAGCGTGCTGGACATGTACGGCCCCGACGTCCACACGCCGGGAACCTTCGCGGCCAGCTGCCTGCTGGCCCGCCGGCTGATCGAGCGCGACGTGCGCTTCGTGCAAATCTTCCACCGCGGCTGGGACCAGCACTTCAACGTCGGCATCGACCTGCCGAATCAATGCCGCGACGTGGATCAGGCGTGTTACGCGCTCATCACGGACCTCAAAGCGCGGGGATTGCTGGACGACACGCTGGTGATCTGGGGCGGCGAGTTCGGCCGGACGATCTACTGCCAGGGCGCCCTGACGCGCGACAACTACGGCCGCGACCACCACCCGCGCTGCTTCACCATCTGGATGGCGGGCGGCGGGATCAAGCCGGGTATGCAGTACGGCGTGACCGACGACTTCTCGTACAACATCGTGGAGAACCCCGTCCACATCCACGACCTGAACGCCACCATCCTGCACTGCATGGGCATCGACCATCGCCGGCTGACGTTCAAGTTCCAGGGCCTCGACATGCGGCTGACCGGCGTGGAGGAACACGAGCCGGTCAAGGGGATTCTGGCGTAAGGAGCACGCAGCGCCAGCAAGTGCGGCAGATCACTTGCTTGCGCTACGTGTTCGTGCGCTGCGTGCTCCCGATCATTTCTCCGCGTCGAATTGCACTTCGCTGATCGTGTGGGCCGGGAACAGCTTGTAGCCCTCCGGGACGCGGCCGAGCAATCCTGCAAGCTGGGCCGGTTTGCCGTCGATCGTCGTCTTGAGCAACGGCGTCAGCGTCTGCTCGCCGTCCTTGTCCGTCACCGTCCAGGCCGGCTCGTCCTCCGAATCGTTGACCGCGATCTTCTGGATTTTGGACACGTCCACCTTCAGCGTCTTCTTGAACCACAGCACCGGCGATAATTGCTCGCCCGCCGCCGTCTTGTACAGCGGCTGCAAATCGGCGACCTTGTTCGTCGTCTTCTTGTCCTTGTAAACCGTAGTCACGACGGCCGGCCGTCCCGCCGGAGATGCTTCCGGCGCCTTGGCGGAGGGGAATTTCAGGCCGCGAATGCCTTTCGGCACGCCGCCGAGATACTTGAAGTCGGCCACACCCATGTCGCCTTTGTCCACCTCCGCCTCAAGGACGATTTTGTTGATCCCTTTATAGCCCGTCGGCCCACTCAGAGTCGCCTCGTCGTCGGCCTTGGGGCCGACAGCGATATGGGCCGTCACTTCTTCCTTGTCGTTGTCCCATTCCAGCGAGCGCAGCCGATCGAGTGGGATCAGCGTCAGAATGCCGTCCTCATAGAGCGTGGAATCGTCGTCGCGGAACTCCAGCGCTTCGGGGCCGGCCGGCGTCGCGGCAGGGGCCGGCTTTTCCAGGCCGCCGGCCGGCGCCAGCCACGCCAGCCGGCGCGTGCCCAGCGTGAATTTCGAGCCGGTCACTTTCTGTTCCTTGCCCGAAGCGTCGACCACCGTCAACGCCCCGGCGTCCGGTTTCGGCTCATCGGCCCGAACCGCCAGCCATACCGCCGCGCCCGCGACGATCAGCGCCACCCCGACCCGTTTGTTGCATCGCATCGCTGTGCCCCCCGATTTCGTTGCACTTTCGCCTGCTCCAGGCATCGTCGGACCCCGGCGGCCCAAGATCAAGGGGAAAACCACGACGAACGGTCCGCATTGCCTCAACGCCTCTGGTCGTCTAAGATCAACCCAGACGCGAACCGCCCGGTTCGCGTCGCCCCTTTTTCGTGACCACCGCCGCGACCCGCCCCGAGGAGGCCGCCATGCAAGCACGCCCCCGCAAGAAGAAGGTTCGCCAGAGCCGATTCACCCGTTGCCCCAAGTGCAACAAGCAAATCCGGAAGCATCAAAAGCGCTGCACGACGTGCCACCGTTTACAGCCGACGTAAGCCCCGGCCGGGGCCGACGGCGACTCGGTCCTTGCATCGCCCGTGCGGGTCGGCCATAATCATACGGTCAGACTCCGCGGCGCTTCTGGAAGGGTCTGGTTTCATGGCGACCCCTGACGACTCGGTGGACGACATATTTCTTCCCGGCGGCCGGCTCCGCCTGGATCTGTTCACCGACGCGGCCCTTGAAGCTCTGAAGGAATCGCTCCGTCTGGCGCGCGAGACGCGCTGGGACAGCGTGCGCAGTCCCCACGTTTTCATGGGTCTTTTGTCCAAGCCTGACGCCAGCGTCCACAACTGGGGCGAACGCCTCCAGGCCGACCTCACCAAGCTGCTCGGCCAATTCCAGGAGCTTTTCCACCAGGAGGAGGGCGAAGACGAGGCCGTGCTGTGCCTCAACCGAGAATTCCTCTCCGACAACGTGATTCGTCTGCTGCGCGAGGCGTTCAACCGGGCCGTCGATCATCATCGCTCGCGCATCACGCCGATGGACCTGCTTATCAGCCTGCTGACGGCGTCCAACAGCATCGTAGCGGAATGCTTCGAGCGCATCGGCGTCACCGCCGCGAAGCTGACCGAGTTGGCGGTGATGGCGGAACACAACGGCCGCGGTGAGAAGAGATGAATTCACCACAGAGTCACAGAGAACCCAGAGAAAGGCAATTCTTTGTCTTCTCTGGGTTCTCTGTGACTCTGTGGTGAATTCTCGTTACAGGCCCGACGCCGGCTTGACCTGGACTGTCACTTCCTTGCCGTCGCGCTTGACGACGACCGGGACCTTCGCGCCGGGTTTGACGTAGCCGGCCGCCGCATACAGATCGACCATCGTGTCGGTCCAGCGGCCGTCGATCGTCAGCAGGCGGTCGCCGGCCTTCAATCCGGCCGCCTCGGCGGGGCCGCCGGGCAGCACCACCTTGATCGTCACACCGGCCTCGTCGTCGCCTTCCTTCTTGTCGGCGATGACGCCCCACTCCGCGGCCGGCGCCAGCACCTTCGGCTCGCTGTTGGGCCCGGCCATGATCGCCGTCATCATCGCTTCCATCACGTTGGGCGGATTGTAACCGTTGGGAACGAGCGTCACCGTCTTGGCCTGGTAGTCCAGCGTGAACTTGAACCGCGCGAAGAACGGGAAGCCGACGATCCCCTCGATCGGCCCGCCCAGCTTCTTCTCGAACGCGTTGGAAATCGCCTGCACCGTGGGGTGGTCCATCACGATGGCGGTCACGTTCTCGACCGCTTCGTCGCCGATTTGCAGCTCCTTGACCTTCACCTCGCCGCGCGAGCCGAATAAGGAGAAAAGCGGCTCCGGCTGGCCCTTGAGCAGCCCCGCCGCCTTGGCCACCTTGTTGTCCAAGAGCGTGATCGGGGCGCCGGTGTCGAAGATCAGCCAGTACGGCCCCTCGCCGTTCACCTTCGCCTTCACCGCCATGTGGCCGCTCGGCAGCAGCTCGAACGGCACCACCACCGCCTTGGTCGAGGGATCGGTCTTGGGCGGATCGGCGTAGACTGCCGGCGCGGCCACGATGAGCACCAGAGCCGGCGCCAGGAAAAATCGCTTCATGGTCACAGGCCCTCCCCGCTCTTGAAGGAAACGTCCAGGATGTCCTTGCCGCGCTTCACCGTCAGCTTCACGTCGTCGCCGGGCGTCAATTTCAAGGCGAATTTGTGGACGTCGTCCACGCTGGTTACGCTGCGGCCCTGAATGCGCGTGATCCGATCTCCGGCCAGCAACCCCGACTGGGCCGCCGGTCCGTCGGCCAGCACCGACTTGACCACCGGCTCGGCCTCGTCGATGTTCGTCAGTTCAACGCCGAGAAAGCCGCGAAGGACGTAATCCGGCTCGGTCCTGGCCCCCGTCAGCGCGCCGAAGAATTTCATGAGCGATCCCATCACTTCCAGGCCGCCGGCCGCGCTGTTGACGTTGTCGCCCAGGCCGACCGGCGCCTTCGGCTCGAAGTCGGCCAGCGGCGTCCAAACCATCTTGTCTTGGGTGAAGTCGATCTCCATGCGGTAATGGGCCAGGATGTTGTACCCAATCATGCCGTGCAGCTCGACGCCGCCGAGGCCCAGGCCGTTCATGCCGTCCAGCTGAAACGGCTTTTCGATGCGGGCCCTGGCCTTGGGCAGCATCACGCCGCCCTCGATCTCGAAGCGGTCGCAAACGCCCCAGTTCTTCTTGTCCGGCTCGATCCCGGCCTTCTTGGCCGCTTCGGGCGCGATGAACAGGGCCGGCGCCCCGGTGTCGAGGATGAAGTTGAACGGCCCTTTGCCGTTGATCTTGGCGCGCACGACGATGTGCTTGACCACCGTGAGCCGGTAGGGCACCTCAAAGGATTGCGCGGGCGGCTTGGTCGGGTCGTCGGCCCGCGCCGCCGGCGCCAGGCACAACACCGCCAGCGCGGCGCAGGACCAGAATAGCTTCATCGAGGATCTCCGCAGGGGATTTACAGGCATGAGGACGCTTCGGGCGCTTGTTGGATTATAGCAGATGGTTCGAGGCGAGCGGGGGGCGTAAGCCCCCTGATCGATTGTTGCGTCGATTGCAACTTCCATCAGGGGGCTTACGCCCCCCGCTCGCCGTTTCGTTATGGTTTCGTCTCGTCTCCTCGCGGCCGGCCGCCGTAGGGCTTGCCGCCCGGCGGACCGAACAGAATTCGCCCCGGCGCCTCCGACGTGGCCCCGATGAAGATGAAGCACATCTCATTTGTCGTCTGTTCACCGGGGAAGATGAACGTCGGCGGGTTGAACGGATTCTGCGGGTTCTTGTCGCTGTTGTCGTAGACGGCGTCCACGGCCAGCACCGTCCCCTTCTTGACCGGCATCGGCTCCTTCAAAAAGTAGGTCTCCTGCCAGTTGTAATCCCAATCCTTGATGGCGATCATCGTGGTCGGCGGGGCGTCCGGCGGCTTGACCGTCACCTTGATCTCACGGCCGACCATGTGCATGTGCGGCATGACGTCGTGGATGACGCAATCCTGCATCACCTCGATTTCGCCGTGGATCTTGTAGTTGGCGTCGCCCGGCGGAATCATGAGGAACAGGCCGGGGATGATGAGGCCCTTGAACGGCTGCGTGCCCGGCTTCTTGGCGAAGTAGAGGCCGATCGACGAACGATCCTTCTCCTCGCGGCCCGTGCGATGATAGTGAACCTGGATCACCACGTCGGCTCCCTTGGGCAGCCGCCAGCCGTAACCGTCGGGCAGCTTGTGGGCGAGTTGACCCGGCGCCCAGCCGCCCAGCACGCCTTGCGGGTTGAAGCCGACGCCCATCTGTACGGTATAACCGGGCCCGTGGTCCTGCTCGGCAGCCTCCTTTTTGCGGTCGCGCTCCGCCTCTTCCAGCTTGCGGCCCTTGCCGGTCAGGTCGATGAAGTTCAGCGTGTGGTGCAGCACGCGGTTGTTGCCCGGCTTGACCTCGATGGCCGTGACGAACTTGTCCTCGTCCAGGTTCGTCGGCAGAACGAAGCAGCGGAACAGGTCGCGGCCGGCGGGGCCGATGGTCATCTCTTCCGGCACGGTCAGCACGAGGTCCGGCTCGCCCAGCTGCCAACCTTCGACGAACTGCCGCGGCAGCGGAGCGTCCTTGGGGTCGCCTTCCGGAGCGCCGTCGTCCGCCCAGGCCGCCAGCGTCGCCAGGTCCTTGTCCGACATGCGGCGTTCGTTGTGGAACGGCACGCCTTCGACCGGCTTCCACGGCGGCATCTTTCGGCTCTGTGTGTAATCTTTCATGTCCGAAGCCCAGTTGGCCGCCTGCTGGTAGGTCATGAGCGAGAAAGGCGCTACCTCGTTGGGTCGATGGCACTGCTGGCAATTTTCTTGCAGGATCGGCTCCACATCGCGGTGAAACGTCACGGCCGGCGAACGGCGCGGCGTAAGCCCGCCGGTTTCCGCCGCGGCGATAGGGCAGCCGACCGCCTTGGTTACCGGCACGGCCACGTCCTTGCCGCCCAGCACGGCGTCGAGGGCGTCGCGCAGGTCATGGTGCGTCACCTCCCGGCTGCGCTTGAGGCGGGCGTAGTAGCCGTCGTCGATCCGGCCGCGATAACGGAGCGTGAAACTGCCGTCGAGGACGAAGACTTCCGGCGTCGCCTCGGCGCGCAGGGCGTCGACCGCGACGCCCCGGATGTCTTTCAGCACCGGGAAGGGGAGCTTAAAGTCAGCGGCCTGCTTGGCGATCGCGCCAGCGTCTCCCTCGTCGCTGCCGTCCACGCCCAGGAAGGCGACGCCCTTGTCGGCGTAGATTTTCGCCATCTCGGCCAGGGTCGGGGCGTAGCTCATGGAGACGGGGCACTCGAACGAAAGGAAGACGACGACGATCGCTTTTTTGTCCTTGAGGTCGTACAGGCCCGTCGCCTTGCCGTCCGCCGTCTTCAGCTGGAAGTCGGCGATTTGTTCGTTAAGCCTGTCCGGCGTCGGCGACGCGTCGGGCCGGGCCGCGCCGATGAGCAGGGCGGCGGCGAAGACGGCAAGCAGACGGCGAGCAGGGATGCGGTGCATGAATCCTCTCCAGGTACACAGCCTCCCCGCCGCGGCAGCGAGGGTCCATCGACGGGGCTGTTCAGAATTGTACCGAACCGGGGCCGGCCCGGTTTCAACGTGTTCCTGGTTCCCACGCTCCGCGCGGGAACCCCGCCTGGACGCTCTGCGTCCCGTGCAGTCAGTTCGGGACGCAGCGCGTCCCGACTCTGCGCCCACGCAGAGCGTGGGCGCCAGGGTATTCTCACTTGCTCGGGGCGTAATCCGTCGGCGTGAGGAAGACCGAATCGACGTTCGTGACCAGCTTCCCGTCCTTCTCAGAGTCGTTCTTGACCTGCTTCCACTCGGGGTCGGCGCCGAAATCCTTCCACGCCTTGTCGGCCGCGTCCTTGCTGGGAAACGACAGCAAGTAGACCAGCGTCTCCTCAGCCGCCTTGTCGTCGAGCGGCTTCCAGAAGCCCTCGACCTTCATGCCGTGCTTCTCGAAGATTTTCAGCGTGTGATCGCGGAAGCGGGCGTGCAGCGCGTCCGCCTTGCCGGGCGCGATGTTATAGGTCCGCAGCTCGTAGACGCGCTGTTCCACCGACTTATCCCCCTTGTCCGCGTTGGCCGCGCGCACCGCCAGCACGGCGAGGCCGCCGGCCAACGCCACGGTCAGCACGCCCGCCAGAATCCACATCCGACCACCGCCCAACTTGTCCAACATGCAGCATGACATGATTCACGGCTCCTTTCGTTCATTCGCCCGCCGCTTTCGCCGGCTTGCCGATACAGAACAAGCTGCTGCTCGTCCGGATGTACAGCCGGCTGTTCGCCACGGCCGGCGTAGACATCACCCCGTCGCCGAGGCTGTTCTTCGCCAGCGGCTTGTACTCCTTCGGATTCGCCTCGAACACGTACACGTCGCCCTGCTCGTTGATTGCATAAATCTTGCCGTCGATCAGCACGGGGGAGGAGCTGAAATGTCCG
>DATKHW010000223.1:0-5324 GCA_035546275.1 Gemmataceae bacterium | reverse complement strand
GGGCCGGAATGCAAACCGATCCGATGGTGGGTAAACGCGATGTGCGGAATGTCCGTGCCGCTGCGCGGCATATGGCAAGCGGAGCAGTCGTCCGCCGGCTGCTTCCGCCGCCGTTCCGCCTCGTCGAGACGACAGGGATGGGAGTCGTGACAATCCAGACATTTTCGGCGGTAGAACGCGACCCAGTCTTTCGGCTTCTCCGATTGGTGTGGGTCGTGGCAGGTCAGGCAGCTTAGGTCCGGCGACTTCTGGTAGCACTTGCTCTGCCGCAGCTGCTCCATGTGGCCAACCACCGTCATTTGCTCATTGCCCTGATCGAAGCGGTAATCAACGCGGTAGTCCGTCAAGGGCATTCCGGGCCGATAATCGCCGGTCCGGCGGCCGCGCACCGTAATGGCAGCGGGGCCGTTGAGATGGCAGGCGGCGCACACATCCTCCAGAAGCGCCCGCGGCAGCTTGCCGGGATTTACGATGGTCAGGTCCTCTGCGCCAGGCGCGGTCCGGCCCGCCCGATGGAAGGCCGTGTGGATGGAGCCGGGGCCGTGGCAGCTCTCGCAGCCGATCGCTTTTTCGCGCAGGATCAGCCGATCGGCGCTGCCGTCGGCCGCTTCGACGCGCCCGGCGTGGCAGGCGGCGCATCCGACCCGGATCGGCCGTCCAAAGCTCCAGTGCTGGGCGAAGTCATAGCCCGGCGACAGGCCCCAGCGCTGCTTGGCCGTGTACCAGGTCAGCGGCGATTCGTGCAGGAAGCCGTCCACTTCCACCAGGTAACTGCGGCAGTAATGGCCTGAACCGATGAGGTAGCGGACCGACAAATCGACGCGAGCCACCTCGTTGCCGTCGTCGCTGCGCAAAACTTCCTCATGGCGCAGTTGACCATCCTGCCGGTAGACGCGATAGGAGCGACCGGACGCCTGGTGGACGAATGCCGCGTCGGGCGGCTCCGTCGTCGGGTCCAGGTCCGACAGCGATCGGCTGTGCGCGGTGAGCAGATACGAAGCGTGCCGGTCCTTATGGCAGGCAGCGCAGACCGCCGCGCCGACGTACTCGGCGCCCGGCTTGGTATTGAGGTATCGGCTATCGGAATAGGAGGGAAGTGGAAAGGGCGAAGCGGGGGGGCGAAGCGGTTTCGGAAGCATCCAGCGCACCGCCAACAACGCCAATGCCGTCGTCACGGCCGCGGGGAACAGCAGGAAAAGCCAGCGCCGCCATCGGGGGCGCATCGTCGCGGAGGAGCTGCTCATGCAGTGTTAGTCTTCGCCGGTTGGCTCTCGTTGCAGGCTGGAACTCGAAAACGCGATTGCAGCTCCCTCTTCTGACGATAGCACCTGGAAGAAGCGCCGGCAACGCGTATCGGCGATCAATCGAAATAGCGGAACCGCAGGATGCAGAAGAAGGCGCTAATGGCATCCTTCAGGCCGATCTTCTTGCCCTCTTCGTAGGTGCGTCCGGAGTAGCTGATCGGCGCCTCGTAAATGCGCCAGGCGGGATTGCGCTTGCGGGCGATCTTGGCGGTGATCTCCGGCTCAAAACCGAAGCGGTCCGACTTGAGCTTGATCCCTTGCAGCACCTCGCGGCGGAAGACCTTGTAGCACGTCTCCATATCGGTCAGGTTCAGGTCCGTGAACAGGTTCGACAGCAACGTCAGCAGCTTGTTGCCGATCGAGTGCCAGAAGTACAGCACGCGGTGCGTCTCGCCGATGAAACGAGAGCCGTAGACGACGTCCGCCCGGCCCTCCACGATCGGTTGGATGAGGCGCGGATATTCGGCCGGGTCGTATTCCAGATCGGCGTCCTGCACGATCACCACGTCGCCGGTCGCATGGCGGAAGCCCTCGCGCAGGGCCGCGCCTTTGCCCCGGTTGCGCGGCTGATAGATCACGCGCAAATCGCCGTCGGTTTCCAGCTGCTGCAGGATCGCCCGGGTGCCGTCGCTGCTGTAATCATCGACCAGGACGATCTCTTTCGGCACGTCCACCGCGCGCACGCGCCGCACCACCTCGCGAATCCAGCGTTCTTCGTTGTAAACGGGGATGACGACCGAGAGCTTGAACCCGGTCGGCAGCGGATAGACGCCCATTTGGCGGCAGGCCGGTTCGCCGAGCAAGCGGTGCAGCAGCGCCAGCCTTTCGGCGGAATCCTTTGGCTCTTTGAAGGCCGCGGCTTCGGGAGAGTGGCCGTTCGCGCCATTGAGGCCGTTGGTATGAAGGATCATCCGCGTTTTTCTCCATGCGGCCCGCACAGGACGTCCATTCCGTGGGCGGGATTATTGGGATGCGCTCCGGCAAGGTCAAGGCGAGTATGGCGGGCTTGACATTCCCCCGCGGCGAACATACCGTCGGCGGCCACGAACCCCGCAGCAAGGGCAACCCTTGCTTGCGCTGCGGGCTGGTGTTCCAACCAAGGCGGAACGGAGTCGGCGCATGGCAGCATCCCCAACGGTGGGCGTCCCCCTCTGCGATATTCAGGCCGCATTCCACGAGCTGCGGCCGCAATTCGAGGCGGCCCTGGCGCGCGTGCTGGAATCCGGACAGGTCATTCTCGGCCCGGAAGTGGCTGCGCTGGAGGAAGCCGTCGCGCAATACTGCGGCACGTCTTACGGCGTCGGCTGCGGTTCCGGCACCGACGCCCTCTCACTGGCTCTGCACGCCCTGGAAATCGGCCCCGGCGACGAGGTCATCCTGCCCACGTTCACATTTTTCGCCACGGCCGGATGCGTCTGCCGCACCGGCGCCCGGCCGGTCTTCGTGGATATCGACCCGGCCACGTACAACCTCGACCCGTTCCAGGTCGAAAGCAAGATTACGCCACGGACGCGGGCCGTGATGGTGGTGCATCTTTTCGGACAGTGCGCCGACATGGAATCGCTCTGGAATGTCGCCGAGCGGCACGACCTGGTGGTGATCGAGGACGCCGCACAAGCGTTGGGCGCGGAGTACCAGGGCAAGCGCGCCGGCAGCCTGGGCGGCATGGGCTGCCTCAGCTTTTACCCCACCAAGAACCTCGGCGGCTTCGGCGACGGCGGCATGGTGGTGACCGGCGACCCGGGCTGGGCGTCGCGCATGACCTGTCTGCGCGTCCACGGCATGGAGCCGAAATACCATCACAAATATATCGGATGGAATGCACGACTGGACGCGCTACAGGCGGCGTTGCTGCGCGTGAAGGTGCCGCACCTGGACCGCTGGATCGAGGCGCGCCAGGCTGCGGCCCGGCGCTACGACATGCTGATCGAGGAACATCATCTGGGCCGTTTTCTGAGCCGGCCGGTCGTGCGACCGCAGCGCCGGCACACGTTCAACCAATACGTGGTGCGCGTGGCGGACGGCGAGCGCGACGGCCTGGTGAGCTGGCTGAAGGCGGAGCGGATCGGCTGCGAGATTTACTATCCCGTGCCGCTGCATTTGCAGAAGTGCCTGGCCTATCTCGGACATCGGGCGGGCGAATTCCCGGCGGCGGAGGAGGCGTGCCGCTCTGTGCTGGCGCTGCCAATGTTCCCGGAAATCACGGTGGAGCAGCAGCGGCGCATCATCGGCAGCTGTGCGGCCTTTGTGCGGAGACGGCATCGGATGGCGGCGTGAACGTCTTACAATGACGTTTATGCTCCTCGGCTATAACACTAACGGTTTCGCCCACCACCGCCTGGAGGACGCCATCGCCCTCCTGGCGGAACTGAGTTACCGCAGCATCGCCCTCACGCTCGATTACCACGCCCTCAATCCTTACGATCCAGACCTGCCGCGGCAAACGTCGGCCGTGAAAGCACTGCTGGAAAAGCACGGCCTGCGCTCGGTCGTCGAGACCGGCGCCCGGTTCCTGCTCGACCCGCGCCGCAAGCACCAGCCGACGCTTCTCAGTCCGCCGCCGGAGCGCGATCGGCGGCTTGATTTCCTGAAACGGGCCGTGGACATCGCCGCCGAACTCGGCTCGAACGCGGTGAGCTTCTGGTCGGGCGCCGCAACAGACGGCCTATCCAGCGATGAACATTTCGACCGTCTGGTGGACGGATGTTGGCAATTGTGCCGTCACGCCGAAAAGCGGCACATGCGCCTCGCCTTTGAGCCGGAACCTGGCATGTTCATCGACGCGATGGACCGGTACGCCGAATTGCAGCGGCGCGTCGATCATCCCGTCTTGGGTCTCACCATCGACGTCGGCCACCTGCATTGCTTGGGCGAAATCCCGATTGCAGACCAGCTGCGGCGCTGGCGCGACCGGCTGTGGAACGTCCATATCGAGGACATGCGCCGCGGCGTCCATGACCACCTGATGTTCGGCGAGGGAGAAATCGACTTTGGCGAGGTGATGAGTGCGCTGAGAGAAATAGGCTATGCCGGCGGCGTTCATGTCGAACTGAGCCGGCACAGTCACAACGCCGTGGAGACAGCCCAGCGAGCGCTGGCGTTTCTGCACCTCCACGGCGGTTAACGGCGGCCGTCCTACAGTTCAAGCCGCGGCCAGTCGTCCGACGAAGCCGGCGCCGGCTTGGGCGCCGGGGCGTGGTCGGCGGCAGGCGGCGGGTCGGGAAGGAAATCTTCCGGTTGCAGCTCCAGCACCTCGCCATGGTATGCAGGCAGCGGGACCGCTCGCGGCAGTGGTCTTTCAAGAATGCCAGTGTAATCCAGCGGGGCTGCTTGCGCCACGGGAGGTCTTGGCGCGCTCGGCCGATTGGCGGGACGCCGCGCGGCCTGATTCCGGCGCCGAATGGTCGTCACGACGGCCAGGCCGATCAAGCCGGCGATGGACAGAAACGCGGCGGCTGGAACGGCGTAGGTCAGTACCGGGTTTGCCGCAGCTTGTTCCGCCGGCGTTGCGACGACGGCTCGTTTGGCCGGAGCGGCCGGCGCTTCGGGGGCCGGCTCGACTGCCGCCGCGGCGGGCGGCTGAGCCGGCGCATTGTCAGCCGCTGGCGCGGCGGGCGGTTGAGCCGGTGCATCGTGCCGAGCGGGTGGATCGTCGATTGGCGCTATGACCGGAGGCGGGTTGGCCGGCGTCCGGGCGGGGGCCGGAGGCGGTTGAAACGCCTCTCGGCCCGGCGGTTGTGCATTCGCGGGTGGAGAGACGGCCGCCGCCGGCATGGTCGTGAAGGTTAGTCCGAGCGCGCAGATTTTCTCACTGTCCTGGTTGCCGATGACGGCGACGACGGGGGCGCCCTCGCCGCCGATCGTGCCTTCGCCACCCCTTTTTTCGCCGACCCAATCGCTCTCATACGAATCCTGCGGGTCGAGCTTGCCGTCCTTGATTCGCATAAATGTCACGGACATGCCGTTGATGTCCAAGCCGGAGCGAAGCGTCAGGCCGCCCACGGCGTATCCGTCGGCAGC
>DATKHW010000222.1:0-9403 GCA_035546275.1 Gemmataceae bacterium | reverse complement strand
GCGTCCTGGCGCCCCTGGAGATGCCGCCCGGGTTCCACTATCCCGACGTGCCGCAGGTCAATTACGTCGATCGCGAGGTCTTCGCCAAGCTGCGCCGGCTCAACATCACGCCCAGCGACCTGTGCAGCGACAACGAGTTCCTCCGCCGCGTCATGATCGACACGGTCGGCTCGCTGCCGTCGGCGAGGGACGTTCGCGATTTCGTCGCCGACAAGAGGCCGGACAAGCAGGCGCGCAAGATCGACGAGCTGCTGGCCGATCCGCGCCACGCCTCGCTGTGGGCGACCAAGTTCTGCGACATCACGGGCGACAACACCGATCTGCTGGAGAATCCGCAGCAGCGCCGGGCCAAGCTCAGCCAGATGTGGCACGACTGGTTCGAGAAGCGCCTGGCGGAAAACATGCCCTATGACCAGATCGTCCGCGGCGTTCTCTGCGCCACCAGCCGCGACAAGTTGTCGCCGGAAGATTACCTCAAGCAGTACAAGGAGCTGGAGGCCGACGCGGACAAGGGCTGGACCAACACCTATGCGGAGAAGCCGACGCTTGACCTGTTCTGGCGACGGCAGCAGAACGTGACGGTGGACGTGTGGGGCGAGAAAACGGCGGCCGCCTTCCTCGGCGTCCGCGTCGAATGCGCCCAGTGCCATAAGCACCCGTTCGACCGCTGGACTCAGACCGATTACCGCGCCTACGCCAACATTTTCACGGCCGTCAGCTTCGGCATCTCGCCGACGGCCAAGCAGGTCTTCGACGCGGAAAACGCCGATCGTAAGGCGCAGAACGACAAGGACAAGAAGAACCTGCTGCAACCGGTCCGTGAAATCTTCATCGGCCAAGCGGCGACCGGCAAGCGCGGCAACGGCGGCGCCTTGCCGAATCCGGACACGGGCCGGCCGCTGGCGCCCAAGGCGCTGGGCGGCCCGGAAATCGAGGTCAAGGACGGCGAGGACCCGCGCGAAGTGCTGTTCCAGTGGATGGACGCCCCGAACAATCCGTTCTTCGCCCGGGCGTTCGTCAACCGCGTCTGGGGCCATTATTTCGGCGTCGGCATCGTCGATCCGGTGGACAACTTCTCATTGGCGAACCCGCCGTCCAATCCGAAGCTGCTGGACGCCTTGGCCCAGGATTTCATCGCCAACCGTTACGACCTCCGCAAGCTGGAGCGCACCATCCTGAATTCGCACACGTACCAGCTCAGCTCCAGCGTGAATGCGACAAATAAGCTCGATCGCATCAACTATTCGCACAGCTATCTGCGGCCGATGATGGCCGAGGTAATGGTGGATGTGCTGGACGACGCGGTCGGCGTCAAGGAGAAGTTCGGCAACGACGGCCCGCCGGATTGCCGGGCGATCGACATCGGCGCCAGCCGGGTGCAGGGATCGGAGGCGCTGGCGTTCCGCGTCTTTGGCCGACCGGTCCGCGCCAGCACCTGCGACTGCGACCGGTCGTCCGACCCGGCCCTGACGCAGACCTTGTTCCTGATGGCCGACGATCAGCTGTACGCCCGGATCAACCAGCAGGACAACCGGCTCAAGCAGATCCTCGCCGAACACAAGGACGACAACGAGGCGCTGGACGAGATGTTCCTGGGGGCGCTGGCTCGCGTCCCGACCGAGAAGGAGCGGGCGAAGTTCGCGTCCTATCGCGAATCGCACAAGGATCGCCGGGCGGCGTTCGGCGACGCGCTGTGGGCGCTGGTGAACACGCGCGAGTTTCGGTTGAATCACTGACGCCCCGCCGCCTTCGTGGCGCGATTTGCAGCTAAGTTCGCCCAAGGGTCCGACATGCTTGGGATGGTAGGTAGATAATCACAAGAGCTTTTAACCGCGTCCGTTTCCGCGGCCCTGACCGGCGGACGCATTTGGGGGGCGTGTCAGGGCGGAAGAGGGTGGTTCCATGGCGTCGCGCTTCCTGACGGATTGCGAAGGCTTCCATCGGCGAGACTTCATCAAAATCGGCGCAGCCGGCGTTTTCGGCCTGACGCTGCCCCAACTCCTGCGGCTGGAAAGCCAGGCGCAGGCGCGGGAAACCGAAGGAGGGCTCAAGCGTCGCGCCGACGCCGTCATCATGCTCTGGCTCGGCGGCGGCCCCGCCACCATCGACATGTGGGACCTCAAGCCGCAGGCGCCGACCGAGATCCGCGGCGAATTCAACCCGATCGACACCAACGTCGCCGGCATCCAGATTTGCGAGCACCTGCCCAAAACCGCCAAGGTTTGCGACAAGCTCACTCTCGTCCGCTCGCTGAACCACTCCATCCCGGCTCACGGCCCCGGCACCGTCTACATGCAGACCGGCAACAAGCCGACGCCGGCGCTGCAGTACCCGGTCCTCGGCTCGCTGACGACCAAGCTGATGCAGCAGGAGAAGGGCGTGCCGCCGTTCGTCTCGTTCGGCGAGATGCGCAACGGCAACGCGGCCGGCTACCTCGGCTCGGCGTACAACCCATTCGTGATCGAAGGCGACGGCGGCAAGGGCGGCAAGGGCGGCAACGCCACCAACTTCCGCGTCCGCGGCATCACACTGCCGACCGGCTTCACGCTGGACCAGCTGGAAGACCGCGACGGGTTGCTCAACAGCTTCGACGAGAACTTCCGAGCGACCGACAAGGCCGGCGACCTGGTGGACGGCCTCGACTCCTTCCACAAGAAGGCGCTGGAGATTCTCCGCTCCGATAAGACCAAGAAGGCGTTCGACTTGGCGCAGGAGAAGCAGGAGCTGCGCGAGGCCTACGGCATGAACGGCTTCGGCCAGGGCGCGCTGGCGGCCCGGCGGCTCGTTGAAGCCGGCGTGCGGTTCGTCACGGTCAGCCTTGGCGGCTGGGACACGCACGGCCAGAACTTCCAGGCGTTGTCGAAGCAGCGGCTGCCGACCCTCGATCCGGCGATTTCGACGCTAATCCAGGATTTGAGCGACCGTGGCATGTTGGACCGGACGATCGTTTACTGCGCCGGCGAGTTCGGCCGCACGCCGAAGGTCAACAAGAACGCCGGCCGCGACCACTGGGCGCGGTCGATGGCGGTGGTGCTGGCCGGCGGCGGCTTCAAGGCCGGCTACGCCCACGGGTCCACCGACGCCGAGGGCATGGCGCCGGCGACCGAACCCTGCTCGCCGGACGACGTCTCCTCGACGATCTTCCGCTGCCTGGGCATCGACAACAAAACCGAGCTGCAGACCTCCACGGGCCGGCCGATCCAGCTGTTCCGTGAAGGCCGCGTGGTTGAAAAACTGCTGGCGTAAACCATCGGCAATAACAAACACGGGCGAGGGAACAACTTCCTTCGTCCGTGTTTTCGTTTGGCAATTCGCTTGCTTCATGCTCTGGCTGAGGTTGTCTGGTCCGTGGCGTGGCCCTTATCGTTGTTTCAGCAGATCCGGCGCGAAGCGCAGCAGCGGGAACGGCGCGATGGTGGTGACGTAGACCGTGCCGTCAGCCGCCTCGCAAACGCCCATCGGGACCCACGGCGTCAGCGTGCCGTCCTTGGTCATCCAGCACGATGAACGGATAGAGCCGGCCCATGTGGCCGAGATCGCGATAGGAGCGTTTGGCGAGGTCCAAAATCATGAAATGCGAGTGGTCGACCGGCCGGTCGTCGCTGCACGTGGAGACGTAGGCGACGCCGCGCGACTCGTCGGGCGTGACGCTGATGACGCCGTCGTGGACTCGCGGCATTCCGAAATTCTCGGTCTTGCCGGTCGCCGGGTCGTAGGCGAAGACGCAGCCGCCGGGGTAGTCGTCGCGTTTCTCGCCCTTCTCCGGGTAGCCTTGCTTGGAGCCGACGTAGATTTTGCCGCTGGCGCCGACGTTGTTGCGCGGGTGGATCTTGGCTTGAGCGGCGAAACCCTTGGCGTCCGCGCCGATCTCCTTTTGCACGTCGAGGACCATGTGGAACGACTCGGCCTTCGGATCGAATTCGAGGAGATAGGCGTCCACGCCGTACTTGGCGGCGCCGATGTAAGGCCGGTTGTTTTTGCCCTCGATGATGGAGAAATAGCCGCTTTCCTGGTTCGTGTATTCGGAGGGGATTTTGTAAGCGTAGGCGAGGAGCCACGGAGTCGGCGTTGGGTCGGCGGCGCGGCTCGCGCGTGCGGCGAGGATAAGGGGGCAAAGCGCGGCAGATCGTGCGGAGAGCGTCATGGTTGGGTTTCCTCATTTGCAGATTCGCGCGACCCCGAATCCTGCGTTGGCAGCTTGATCGAATGAGGCAGCGGTTTCCCGTAGGTTTCCCGATACCGCTCCGGGTTCCAGACGACGGCGCGGTAGATGGGCAGGAAGAATGACTCCAACAGCGCGGCGCTCCGTCCCACAAGGGGCTTGACGACTACCCAGGACAGATAAGGTCCGATTATGAACCCGCCGAGGACGTCCTGAAAAATCGAACAGCCGCTGGACGCGTGGACCAATTCGGACAGACCCAGGAGAACGGAGGCACCGGCGCCGAGTCCGAATCCCACCCAGGATGCTCGGACGACGAAATTGCTCCGCAGATCTCGTGGTCGATTCTGCGGCGGGTCGGTTGATGAAGCACCGAGCGGCAAAGGTGGGCTGTCGGGCGGCGTTTCCTCAGAGGGGCGCGGCCCGCAAGAACCACTGCCGTCGGTGACGCCATTGGGTTGGTCCATGACGGCGTCCTCACAAGAAGATGTCACGCAAAGACGCAAAGGCGCAAAGAGACGACGAAGACGACAACTACGAGGGTTCCAGGGGTCGCGCCCTCGAACCCTGCATCTCTTCTTCAGCGGCTCTTTGCGCCTTTGCGGCTTTGCGTGACATCCTATTTGTCTTTTGCATTGGTCAGCGGTGGGAAGTTCTTCATCGCCGCCGTCTCCTCCTTGCCGTCGTCGCTTAGATGCACGAAGCGGGCGCTGACGCCGTCCTCCTTCTCCAGGATCGGAAACGCCTTTTCCGGCCCCAGCACGCACACAATCTTGGTGTGGCTGTCGGCAATGATGCCTTTCGGCGCCACGATAGTCCCGCTCATCCGCCCCACCAAGCCGATGCCAGTTTTCGGATCGACGATGTGCGAATAGCGCTTGCCGTCGATCTCGACGTACTGCTCCGCGTCGCCGGAAGTGGACACGGCCGCGTCGTGCAGGGTCAGCGTCGGGCCGTCCGAGTTTGCGTCCTCCTGGAGCGGGGCGATGGCGATCTTCCACCCCTCCGCGTCCGGCGGCGGTCCGCTGACGGCGATGTCGCCGCCGGCCGCGACCAGCGCGCGTATCACGCCGAATTTCTTTAGCACCGCGATCCCCTCGTCGGCCGCGTAGCCCTTGGCGATGCCGCCCAGGTCGAGCTGCATCCCGGCTTTGAGCAGCTGAACCGTATGCGCCTTCTCGTCCAAAACGACGTTCTTCCAGCCGACGAGGGCGCGGGCGACCGCCAGCTTCTCCGAGTCCGGCATGCGCCCCGTCCGCCGGGCCTGCCGCCACAGCCGCACCACGGGGCCGACCGTGACGTCAAAAGCCCCGTCGGAGATGCGGGAAGTCTCCTGCGCCTGCGATAGGACGAAAAACAGCTCGTCGCTGACGTGAACGGGGTCGCCGCCGGATTTCGCGCACAGGCGCATCAATTCGCTGGTCGGCTGGTAGTCCGTCATGGTAGCATCAAGATCGGCGACCCTGGCGAACGCGGCGGCGGCGGCTTTCCCGGCCGTTTCCTGGTCCGGCGCATAGAGTATGATCTTGAACTCCGTGCCCATGTGGACTTCGTGAAACGTGAACCGCGTCAGGGCCGGTTCGGCGCGCCCGGCGCCGGCGGCCAGGGTCGCCGTCAGCCCGGTCAGGATGAATAGCAATCGCATGGAGAGACGTCTCTCGTTCGAGGGGCGGACTCGCCAAGAACCAGTTTGGAGCTTAGCACAGATGAAGCGGCGGATACAGCAGGCGTTCGGGGTTTGTGCGCTGGCGGCGACCGGCGTCGCGGCGTGGCTGTCGGCCGCGCCGGCGACGGAACCGCCCAAGGCCGACGCGCCCCCCGCGGACTTCAAGACGTACAAGGAAACCATCCCCGGCACGGACGTTTCCTTCAACATGGTCGCCATTCCCGGCGGCACGTTCGAGATGGGCAGCCCCGACTCCGAAAAAGGCCGCAGCGACGACGAAGGGCCGGTTCACTCCGTCCAGATCAAGCCGTTCTGGATGGAATCCACCGAAACGACCTGGGACGAGTACGACCAGTTCTGGCGCACCCGGCCGCCGGGGCAGAAAGAAGACGTCGAGCCGGAAAGCCCCAAGAACGCCGACGCCGTCACCCATCCGACCAAGCCGTATTCCGACGAGACCTGGCAGCACGGCCGGGAGAAACACGCCGTCCTCGGCATCACGTACCATGCCGCCATGCAGTACTGCCGCTGGCTGTCGCTCAAGACCGGCAAGACCTACCGGCTGCCGACCGAGGCCGAATGGGAGTACGCCTGCCGGGCCGGCACGAAGACGGCCTACTTCTTCGGCGACGACCCCAAGCAGCTCAGCGATTACGCCTGGTTCAACGACAACAGCAACGGCGACCCGCAGGAAGTCGGCACGAAGAAGCCGAACCCGTGGGGCCTCTACGACATGTACGGCAACGTGGACGAGTACTGCCTGGACAAGTATGACAAAGATTACTACTCCACATTGGCGATGATGAAGATTTCGATTCAGCCGGTGAACATCCCGGACAACAAGCGCTTCGGCCACGTCGCGCGCGGCGGCTCGTGGGCCGACGACGCGCCGCAGTGCCGCAGCGCGGCGCGGCGGGCGTCCGAAAAGAGCTGGATCAAGCTCGACCCGCAACGGCCGCAGAGCATCTGGTGGCTGACCAGCGCCGACTTCGTCGGCTTCCGCATCGTGCGGCCGGTGGAGGAGCAGGATAACCTGAAGGGCTATCACTCGAAGATCACGTTGCAGAGCAAATAAGGCCTTTGGGAGCACGCAGTGCAAGCAAGTGCTTTCTTCGTCACCACTTGCTTGCGCTGCGTGCTCGCATAGCGCTGCGTGCTCGCATAGACCGCATTCCACCAATCCCTCACGAGGAGACCTCTCATGACGAACTCGCAGAAACCCGAAGGCGGCCAATCGCGCCGCGACTTCCTCAAGGCCTCGGCCGGGGCCGCGTTGGCGTCCGGGCTGTTCGCCTCCGGCGTCTACGCCGGCGGCTCTGACGCCATCAAGGTCGGTTTGATCGGCTGCGGCGGCCGCGGCAGCGGCGCCCTCCGCAATGTCCTCCAATCCGCCCCCAATGTGTCCGTCGTAGCCCTCGCCGACGCCTTTCCGGACGCCCTGGCCAACGGCCGTAACCTGGCGAACGATCTGGCCAACGACGACACGGTCAAGAAGCTCGGCAACAAGGCCGATGTACCGCAGGACCGCTGCTTCGTCGGCCTCGACGCCTACCAGAAGCTCCTGGACGTTCCCGACGTCAACTACGTCATCCTCGCCACGCCGCCCGGCTTCCGCCCCTATCATCTCCGGGCTGCTGTGGCCGCCGGCAAGAACATCTTCACCGAGAAGCCGGTCGCCACGGATGCGCCCGGCATTCGGGTTGTGCTGGAAACCTACGAGAAGGCCAAGGACAAGGGCCTGGCCATCGTCGCCGGCACACAGCGCCGCCACCAGCTGGGCTACCTTGAATCGATGAAGCGCATCCAGGGCGGCGAGATGGGCGACATCGTCGCCGGCCGCGCCTACTGGAATACCGGCGACATCTGGTTCCGGCCGCGCAAGCCGGGCATGAACGAGGTCCAGTACCAAGTGCATAACTGGTACCACTTCCCCTGGCTGTGCGGCGACAACATTTGCGAGCAGCACGTCCATAACCTCGACGTGATGAACTGGGGCATCGGGGCGCATCCCATCAGCGCCGTCGGACTCGGCGGCCGCGTGCATTCGCTGAACGACCCGGCCGTGGAGGGCGTCAAGTTCGACCACTTCGCGGTGGAATTCGAATATCCCAAGGAAATCCGCGTGCAGAGCATGTGCCGGCAGATCGACGGCTGCGAGAACAACGTCTCCGAAGCGTTCGTCGGCACGAAGGGCTTCTGGTACTCCGGCGGCTACCGGCTCAACGGCAAGGGCGTCATCACCCGCGAGCAGGACAAGGCGGCGCAAGACCCCTATGTGCAGGAACACACCGACCTGATCGAAAGCATCCGATCGGGCAAGCTGCTCAACGAGCTGAAGCAGGTGGCCGAGAGCACGATGACGTGCATCCTGGGCCGCATGACCACGTATACCGGCGAGAAGGTGACGTGGGACAAGGCGATCACCTCCAAGGAGCAGCTCATGCCGGAGAAGCTGACTTGGGACACGCCGCTGCCGCAGTGGGCGCTGGCCGTGCCCGGCAAGACGCGGTTTGTGTAATCCGTGATCTTCGGCGAGCGGCGCGGCGTAAGGGAGCCCGCAGCGCCAGCAAGGGAATGCTCTTGCTGGCGCTGCGAGCTTTACGCCGCGCCGCTCGCCTCTTTCAGGAACGAGTGAAGAATGGAATAATAGGTAAAGCAGGCGTCGCCGCGCGACGGTGAGGGCCGCGCCTGGCCGTTTGTGCGCCGGCGCCGTGTTAGTCGTCGCCCGTTGTTTCGTCCATAAGTGCAGACCAGTATGGGGCCTCCCTCCCTCTGGCCTGCGGGTGGGGCGAATGAAGAATGGAAGGGTGAAATCGACCCCCCAGGCGGCGCCGAACCGGCACGCGGACTTCGAAGCGCTGTACGACAAGCACAGCCGGGAAGTCTGGGCGCTGGCGTATGCTCGTTGGATGAACGCCGACACGGCCATGGACGTGGCCCAGGAGGCCTTCCTGCGACTCTGGAAACAGTGGGAAGACGGGGAAATCATTCTCAATCCGCGGGCCTGGCTGCTGCGGGTGGCGCGAAACCTGGCGGAGGACCACGCCAAGAGCGCATTTCGACGTAACGGCACCCACCCGCCGCAGACGATGAACGGAGTACAGGGCCGCGAACCGCCGCCGCAGGACCATTTGGAACGTGAGGAAACCTTCGCGCAGCTGCGCGACGTGATGGCCCAGCTGCACGAGACCGACCGCGAGATCCTGACCTTGCGGTACGCTCTGGACTATAATACAGATGCCATCGCCGAGACGCTCGGAATCAACGCCACCGCCGTTCACATGCGTCTGAGTCGGGCGCGGCAGCGGTTGGCGGACCGCCTGCAGGCGAACGGCGTCCATCACGCGCCTTGAACGAATCCTATTGCGGCGCCTGGTCAGGCGGCGCCGCCAACGCGAGACGGACATGACCTCACTCTCTCCACCCGTTTCGAGGGGCGATCAGCCGCCCGAAGACATCGATCGGAGGCTTCGCGCCCTCTTCCAGGCGCAGATGCCTCGCCCGTGGCCGCCCGCCCCCGCCACGCCTGTTCGACGGATGGTTCTGTCTCCCGTCACGACGCCCCGCCAGCGCCA
>DATKHW010000221.1:0-3384 GCA_035546275.1 Gemmataceae bacterium | reverse complement strand
CCTCGCCGCACGCGAGGCGGACGCCCAGGTATTCGCAACGACCCACAGTTACGAGTGCATCGCGGCGGCCAACGAGGCCTTCGGCGAAATCCCCGCAACCCACGACCTGCGCCTCTATCGTCTCGAACGGACGAAGGAAGGCCTGGGCGTTGCCACTTACGACCAAGAGGTACTGGAGTACGCCGCCGAAATGAACCAAGAGGTTCGCTGATGCCCGCCCTGCCCGGCAGACCAAAGGCGATCGAGAAGCCTTGCCTTGTCCTAGGGGAAGGCCCCGATGACTGGTTCTTTCTGAGTGCCCTCGTTGAGGAGTTGCGAATCGACCACATTCAGGTAGATCACTTGCAGGGCAAAGATAAGTTATCACTACATCTAAGGGCGTTGAAGGAGCGTACAGGTCGTGAACGCCTGAGGGCGCTGGCGATTGTGACTGATGCTGACGACAACTTCGGCGCTTCATTCCGTAAGGTCTGCAACTCCCTCTCCGCGGCCGGGTTTGCCGTTCCAGTGGCTGCTGGAACACACACCAACACCGCCCCCAGCGTCGGCGTATTTGTTCTCCCCGACAACGCGCGGCCCGGCGAACTTGAGGACTTGTGCCTCGCCAGCATTCAAGCCGATGCCGCCTTCGCGTGCCTCGACCAGTTCTTTGAGTGCGTGAAAACTGCCTCCGGCAGAGAACCTCGAGAACCATCAAAGGCGCGAGTCCTCGCTTGGCTTGCGGCCCAACCAATGAAGGGCGGCGTGAAGCATCTAGGCATCGCGGCGTTCAAGGGATGCTGGCCGTGGACGGACGCGGCTTTTCAGCCCCTGGTCAATTTTCTCCGGCTCATGTAGGCCGCCGTGCCGCAGGCTGTCCCCGCTGCCGGCGCACCGTCTGGACGCCAGCTGCAACTCCACCAAGCGCCGCGCTTCCTCAGTCAAGCCGAAGACTTCCTCGGCGTCGCCGAAGCGGAACCCGGCCGCTTTTACTTACAGCTGCCGCGTCATGTCCATTGCTTCCCAGCCGCGGCCCTGAGTGCCCGCAGCATGCGTGAGGACTGGCCTGGCCGCTGCGCGTTGTCGCGGAACACGCCGGCCGTCGCGTCGATGACGGCCGGGACGGTCGGCCAGGGTGACAACCGAGTTTCCGCGGACGACGCAGCCGACGTAGAATGTACTGATCGGGCGACCGCCGCGGTGTCGCGACCCCGGCGGCCTGAAACACTGGCCCGGCCGCCTGCCGCCTTGCTCCGTCGGGGCGGGCGGCCGGCGCCAGACCGACGACGGAGCTGCCTGCCATGCCTCTTCCAATCGACCTGACGGGCCGACGATTCGGCAAGCTGACTGTCATTCGGCCTCTCAAGAAGCGAGACAAGTTCAAGCGGCGTCTATGGCTCTGCCGGTGCGACTGCGGCTGCGAAATCGCTGCGCCGACCGGCCCGCTGCGGAGCGGAGATAGGACGAATTGCGGTTGCCGCCGCCGACGCCTCGTTAACCTGACCGGCCGACGATTTGGCATGTTGAAGGTCGTCCGCCTTCTTGAGGAGCGTGAATCTCGCGCGCGCCTCTGGCTCTGCCAATGCGACTGCGGCAACAGCACCAGCGCGCAGGAGCGCCGGCTTCAGAGCGGCGAAAAGAAAAGCTGCGGCTGTCACGGGCAAGCCGTCGAGGCGGCCAGAACGCGCCGCAAGGAGGCGGAACGCATCTTCGACAAGGAGAGCGGCGAGTGGTGGTACTCTCTCCGCGCGGCCGCCAGGTATCTGCGAAGGTCCAAATCCACCGTGCAGAAGTGGGCGGGCAGTTGCCCGTTTCTGGACAGCGCGAGCATCGAACAGAGGCAGTTCACTTGCGCCGAAAGGGGCCAGGAATGCACGTACTACCGAAAGCGGAGCCTTGACGAAGTGAAGCGAGGCATGGCGGCCGCGCGGCCCGTTCCGCGGTATCCGGGTCTGACATACATAGAAGACTCCGCCCGCTCGCTGGGAGTCAGCATCAGCACGCTGCGTCGGCTGCTGCGAAGGTGCGGCTTCAAGATCGAAAACAAGCCTGCCAAGGGCAATGACGGGGACGCGATCACCCGGGCATACGTGCGCGACGAGCACATGGACGCCATCAGGAAGGAACAAGCACGAGTGGCCGAAACCATATCGATCGCCGAGGCCGGCCAGGACCTCGGACTGACCTATCAGGCCGTGCATCGGCTCATTGAGAAAGGCGTACTGACGCCGACAGCCAGCCTGACGAGGAAGAACGGGGTACGGCTTTCACGTGCGATAATTCGGGCGCTGAAGGAGCAGCGCGAGGCGCAGGATTGCATTAGGATCACCGGCTCAACTCGGCTTGACGACGCCGCGGGACTGGCCCGCCGGTTTAGCCTCAATAGGGACTGGATGAACGAACTTCTGACGCGGTGGTTGCGTGGAGGCCTGATCGAACCGACGGCGGGCACGTGTGTACGACCCCTTGGCCGCAGCCGACGCTATTTCACAAAGCTCTACAACATCGATCGCGTCGCCTTCCTCTGCACGCACGCAAGAACCAAGAAACAGATCCGCGACCTGGCCGAGTCAGCGGTTGCAGCAGCGCCGACAAGTGGCGCGGTCTCACCCGCCCCCACCCAGACCGCCCCGACGAGTGGAACGGCAGTGGCTGACCAGGGCGGCGCGACGGAACGGAACGAGCCGGCGCGAACCGCGGCCAAGGGCGGCCGCCCATCCCGTTGGGGTAGCATCGTCGGGCGAATGTGCTACGAAGGATATGTAAGGGGCGACAAGTTGTGTGCCATCCGAGACAGGATAAGGCGCGAGCTGGGGGATGCCGCCGCCCCGAAACAGGATGGTCATGTCACACGAAACGCCCAGCGTTACGCGGAAAAGCGCGGCTTTCCGTGCGAACGGCCAAACCCGCAAGAAACGCTTGAAATCCGGGGTTCCCAAACTTCCCAAACCCCTTTGGGAAGTTCGTGAATAGAAGCCCGGCCCCTCATGCCCGATGATGCCCCTCACGCGGCCTGCCCGGCCCGTGAGGGGCTTTTTGCATGACCACCCGAACCGATCCCCGCGCCGACGCCGGCCGCCCGGCCGAGGCCGAATCCTCGAACGGCGCCAGCCCGCCGGGCCGCGGCCCGGCCGCCGCGCTTGAGCCGTTGCTGGTGGACCTGGCCGGCGTCGCCCGGCTGCTGTCGCTGAGCCGCCGCACCCTCAAGCGGATGGTCGCGGCCGGCGAGTTGCCCGGCGTCGTGCGCCAGCACCGACGCGTGCTCGTCCGGTATGCGGCGCTCAAGAAGTGGGTCGATGACGGTTGCCCGCCGGTTGGACCGACCAGCGGCCGGCGACGCGCGGTGGGCGGCCGCCGGCCGGGCGCCGACTGACAACCCGTTGTCGCTCTTACGGCCGAGGACTG
>DATKHW010000220.1:0-4198 GCA_035546275.1 Gemmataceae bacterium | reverse complement strand
CGAGGTTGGCGTGGGCCTCCGGGTAGTCTTCCTTGATCTGGATGGCACGGCGGCACTCCTTCTCCGCCTCCTCCTTCCGGCCTTCATCGATCAGCAATCCGCCGAGGTTATTGTGGATCTCGGCGAGGTTCTCTTTGATCTGAAGGGCGCGGCGGAACTCCTTTTCCGCCTCGTCCCGGCGGCGCTCGCCGGCCAGCAGGACGCCGAGGTTGTCGTGGGCCTTGGCGTCGTTGTCGTTGAGCTGGATGGCCCGACGGAACTCCTTCTCTGCCTCTTCCAGACGACCCGCGCCGGCCATTACGACGCCGAGGCTCTTGTGGTACTCGCCGTTATTGTCGTCGAGCTGGACGGCGCGGCAAAACTCCTTCTCCGCCTCCTCCCGACGGCCCGCGCCATACAGCAGGAGACCCAGGTTGCTGTGGGCCACGGGGGAGTCGTCCTTGATCTGAATAGCGCGGCGGTACTCTTTCTCCGCCTCCTCCCAACGGCCCGTATCCTGCAGCAGGAGGCCGAGGCTATTGTGGACCAACTCAAAGGTGTCCTGGATTTGGACGGCGCGGCGGTACTCCTTCTCCGCCTCCTGCACACGTCCCGCGTCGGCCAGCAGATGGCCGAGGTTATCATGGGCTTTGGCGTCCTCGTCATTGAGCAGGATCGCGCGGCGGAACTCCTTCTCCGCCTCCTCAGAACGCCCCGTGTGGTACAGCAGGACGCCAAGGTTGCTGCGGGCTTCCGAGCTGTCAGGTTTGACCGCCACGGCGGCGCGCAGAAATCCCACTGCCTCCTCCGCGTGCGCCGGCGCAACGTACAATGTCTCATACAGCCCGTGGTTGACCCAAAAATCATTCGGATGCACGTGCTGTACCGCCCGCAGCAGCTGCTCGGCCCGAGCGGCGGAACCCTTCCGAAGCAGTACGCTGCCGATGACGACAGCGGTGGTCGTGGGTAATGAGGAGATTTCCCAGCCGTCCAGCCGCCGCTCCAGGGCCTGCACATCCGCCTGGGACCACGCCTGGCGAAGCCCTTTCCGCCGATCATCACCGTCGGCTAGCCCGGCCGCCTCCACCAGGTGCGACCACTCGCGATCCCGAGTCGGCAACTTCGACGCCCAGTAATCCAAGGCAACGATGAGCCGCTCCTCGATTTCCGAGGCCCGAATCCGCAACGCCGCCTCGGCCGGATCCAATGTCGCCGGATCGATGCCATAACGCCGAAACAGCTCGCGGTAGCGCTGCACCACGGCTTCCTGATCAAATGTATTTTCGCGGACGCTCTGCGTCGCCAGGAGCGGCACCTCATCAAGATCCGCAGCCATGTCGAGATCCTTGCGCGCCTGTCGTGCGCGATCTGCCAGCCCCGCCGGGTCGCCGCGGGACAGCAGATGCTCCAACCGCGCCATGGCCGCCTTCGCTTCCGTGAATCTGCCCTGGTCCCGCAGCTCGCGCACCGCGGCCAGCTCCGCTGTCGTTTCCCGCGCCAGCTCCCACCGCTGAGAGAGAATCGTCCACAACAACACTGAGCCTAACGCCAGCACCGCGACGGCCGCCGCTGCCGTCGCCGTCACCGGCGTCCGATGTCGCTTCACCCAGCGCCACGTCCGCACCCGCCACGGCTCGCGGTACGCCGTCGTCGGCTCGTCCGCCCGCCACTTCTCCACGTCCTCCGCGAGCGCCTTTGGCGTCACGTAGCGGTCCTCCGGCCGCAGCGCCATCGCCTTCAGGCACACCGCCTCCAAAGCCATCGGCACATCCCGCCGCACCTGCCGCGGCCGTGGGAACTCGCCGCGCTGCACCCGTTGCAGGACGCCGCCCTTGTCGCCCCTCTCGAACGGCGCCTTGCCGGTTAGCAGGCAGTACAGCGTCGCCCCGAGGCTGTACACGTCGGTCGGCGGACCCAGCTGATCGAGCCGTCCCGCCGCCTGTTCCGGCGCCATGTACGCCGGCGTGCCGACGGCCTGGCCGTACTGCGTCGGCGACGCATCGCCGGCCGAGGCTGGCCGCAGCGGCGACTCCGACCGGTCCTCGCCGGCGCTGCGGTCGCCGATCGGCTTGGCCAGGCCCCAATCCACGACCAGCGTCTCGCCGTACTTGCCCAGCATTACGTTGGCCGGCTTCAGGTCCCGGTGCAGCAGGCCGCGGCTGTGCGCATAGGCGATGGCGTCGCATACGTTGTTGAAGCGCGTCAGCAGCTGCCGCAGCTCCAGCGCCCGCGGCCCAGCAGTCAGCGGCCCTTTCGTCTGGTGGAAGCGCTGGACGGCGTCCTTGAGGCTGTCGCCCTGGATGAAGCGCATGGCGTAAAAGGGCCGGCCGTCGGCGTAGGCCCCCAGGCCGTAAACCGGCACGATGCCTGGATGCTCCAGCCCGCCGGTGATCTCCGCCTCCACAAGGAAGCGGGCCCGGCTCTCCGGGTGGTCGGCGTGGTGTTCCTTGATTTCTTTGAGCGCCACGTCGCGGTGCAGCTCCTCGTCGCGCGCCACCGATACTTTGCCGAGGCCTCCCTCGGCGTGCGGCCGCAGCACCCGGAAGCGCCGGCCCACCTCGCTGGAGGCGCCTACTGAGTCGGAGCCCGCGGATGGGGGCGCGTAAGGCCCCGTGGCGCCGAGATCGCCGGTGGACGGCACATGGGCCAGGCTGGCCAGCACGTCGGGGTCGACGATCCGCTCCAGTTCTTCACGCAGGGAGCTGAGGGAGCGGACGGAGGCCAGGCTCTTCTCGGCGTCGTCGCCGTGCTGCCGAATGTGCTGCTGCACGACGGCGTCGAGCAGGGCCTGGGTCTCATTGCCGAGGGCCTGCTGCTCCACGAGAATCTGGCCCAGCGATTTGGATTTGTCGAGGACCCAGGCGTGCATGGCCCGGATCAGGGCGTCGCGCTCGATGAAGTCCATCTGCAGCGCCAGGATGCCGAACAGGAGATTGCGGTCGCCGTTCTCGTGGGCCATGGGCGGCTCCTCGCTTCGTTGCGGGTCGGGGATGGGAATTGGCTCCATTGTCTCCATTCCGCAGCGGAAGGCAAGGGGCAGGGGTTGAGCCGGCGCCGCCGACGGCCTATAAGGGAAGGGCGTCAACACGATCCTGGCCGGGAGGAATCGCATCATGACCCTGCGCCATCTCTTTCTTCCTGCACTGCTCTGTTTGGCTGGGTTGCTCTCTCCCCTCTCCATCCGGGCCGACGAGCCGCCGCGGCCCAACGTGCTGCTCATCGTCTGCGACCAGCTGCGGGCGCAATCCCTGGGCTGCATGGGCGACCCCGACGTCAAGACGCCGGAGATCGATCGGCTGGCGTCGCAGGGGCTGCTCCTCCGTCAGACCTTCGCCAACTCGCCGGTCTGCTGCCCCGCCCGCGCCGTGATGCTGACCGGCCAGTACGCTCACAAGAACGGCATAGTCGCCAACGACCTTCGGCTCCGCGAGTCGTCCGTGACGCTGGCGAAATTGCTGAAGGCCGAGGGATACCAGACTGGCCTGATCGGCAAATGGCACCTCGACGGCGGCCCGCGCGATCCCGGCTTCGTGCCGCCCGGCCCGCGCCGGCTGGGCTTCGACTTCTGGGCCGCCTACGAGTGCCGCCACGACGCCTTCCATCCGCTCTGGTTCCGCGACGACCCCGAGCCAATCCGCTCCACGAAGTTCGAGCCAGAAGCGCTGACGGATGTAGCCATCGATTTCCTCAAGAGCCGCAAGGAGGGACCGTTCTTCCTGGAGCTGTCGATCGGCCCGCCACATGACCCCTACGGCGCGCCGGAAAAGTACACAAAGATGTACGATCCGCAAAAGCTGACGATGCGGCCGAACTGGAAGGAGGGCGTGCCGCAAGCCGGCCGCGAGCAAATCGCCGCTTACGACGCCTCGATCACGGCCATCGACGATCAGATCGGCCGGCTGATGCGGACGCTGAAGGACCTCGACCTGGAAAAGAACACCATCGTCCTGTTCACGGCGGACCACGGCGACATGCTCGGCTCGCAGGGCGCCCGGCTGAAGCGCAAGCCGTGGGAGGAGTCGATCCGCGTGCCCGGCGTCTTGCGCTACCCCGCACGGGTGAAGGGAGGCGAGGCGACGGACGCCCTGCTGTCGCACGTCGATTTCGCGCCGACGCTGCTGTCGCTGTGCGGCGTGCCGGTGCCCGCGGACATACAAGGCACCGACCTGTCCGGCGCCGTCCTGGGCACCACGGACAGGGGCCCGGACTCCGTGTTCTT
>DATKHW010000219.1:0-9692 GCA_035546275.1 Gemmataceae bacterium | reverse complement strand
GAGGGAGATCCGCTTACTCCGCTGCGCTGCGTGCGCGGCACCGGCGTCGCCCTCCCCCCCTATTTCCGTTCTTTTCGTTCTTTCCGTCGCCGTTGCAATTCATGAGCTACGATTGATATGTTCCGTCCCTGTGCAGGGGCTGGTGCGCTGTGACGCAAGCGGGCGCCGGCGGCGGAGAGAGTGCGTCCCAGGGCGCGCCTGGGACCAACGGGAGAACACATCATGTCGAGGGATCGAGACGATAAATTCGACGCGACGCGGCCGACCTTGATCGTGAATTTCGGTATGGCCCGGAAATATCGGCCGCTGGATCGCGAGGTGGTGGTCGTTGGTCGCGCGGCCGGCTGCGACCTCTGTCTGGAGGCGCCGGACGTGGCGCCGGTCCATTGCGTCATCGTGCGGGCCATCGACGCCTGGCACGTCCGCGATTGCACCGGCCGGGGCGGCACGCGCCTTAACGGCCAGTCGGTCCACGACTCGGCCCTGACCGACGAGGACGTGGTGCAGATCGGCAGCTTCAGCTTCGCGCTGCATCTGCCGCCGGAGGAGCGACCGCTGCAGGACGTGAAACCGGCGCCCAATCGCCAGGCCTTGCAGCGCGCCCAGCGATCGCGCCATCACCTGGCCAAGCTGGCGTTGCGCATGCGAAACAAGCTGGCGGAGAAGGCCGCGCTCACGGCCGAACAGGCGGAAAAGCAGCTGGCCTCCCGCAACGACGAACTCGACCGTCAAACCGAGGAGCTGCGCACGCTGCAGCGCGACGCGGACGCTCGTGTGGCCGAGCTGAAGGAAACCGCCCATCAAATCGCGGAGGAGCGGATGCTTCTCCAGGAACAGCGCGGACAATGCGAAGCGGAATGCGCGGCGAAGCGGGCCGAGGCCGAGGAAGCCGCACGAACCGCGCTGGAGACGGCCCGTTCGCACTGCCGGGCCATGGAAGCGCAGCAGACCCGGGCGCTGGAAGAGGAGCGACTCGCCCATGAGGAAGCCGGGCGTGAAGCGACGCGGGCGCTGGAGATCCGGGTTCAGGAATCAGCCTGTTTCGCCGGCTACCTGCGCCGTCTGCGGGGCCGCCTCAACGAACACGAGGAGAGCCTGACGGCCCGGTGGGAAGAATGGCTGCGCGAACAGCAGGAAGCGTCGAAGGCGCACGCCCAACAAACCGAAAAGATCGCCCGCGAGGAGGCGCTGCTGCGCGACCAGCGCGAGGAAGTCGTTCGCCTGATGGGCGAGATGCGGCAGCTGCGGCGCAAGCCCGACCCGGTCTCCGACGCGCTGCGTACCGAGAACGAGCAGCTGCGGCAGGATGCAGCGAAGCTTCAGGAGGAAGTAAAGGAGCTGCGCGGTCGCTTGGAGCAGCAAGCCGCCGCGCCGGTGCATCCGTCCGCGGCCGAGGAGCTGCACGGTTTCGGCGTGGAGCTGCACGCCGGCCGTCACGTCCTTGACGAACAGATACGCGATCTGCAAACGCGCTTCGCCGAGCTGGAGCGGGCCGCCGTTTCGGCGGAAGCGCACATCGCCAGCGAGCGCATCCGGCTGGCGCAGAAGCGTCAGGAAATCGAACGGCTGTGCGGCGGCTTGGCGCCGGCGGACGGCCTGCTGGTGGGCGGTGAAACCGTGGTGGACATGCCGTCGCCGCTGCGCCCGTCCCAACTGCAGAATGCAGAATGCAGAATGCAGATTGCAGAATAAAGGACATCTGCATTCTGCATTGGATTCAGGGCGCCACATCCAAGAGGACGCGGACCCCGGGCCGGACGACCTTCGTCCATTCCAGAATCTTCGCTTTCTGCTGGTCCGCGTCGGCCGCATGGACGTGGACGTGGATGAGGACGTCGCCGCTGGGGCCGGTTTCCACGAACACCTCGTCGGCCTTGGCGCCGACCATCACATCGACGCGGCGCTTCCCATCGGCGACCGTCGGCTTTTCGGCCGGCGCCGGCGCTTCCGCGGCCGGCTCGACGTGAACCGCGCGTTTGATTGGGTCGGCGTCGGATTCCTTTTTTTCCACGAGAAAGGCGGCCGGCCAGACGTGCGCCGCGGGCATAGCAGCCGGCGCCGCACCGGGTTGACCCGATGGAACGGCCGGGGCGCGAAGCGGCGTCGCTTTGCTCCACCAACCCGGCGGAACTGGACCAGGCGCGATCAGGTCCACCGCGGGCCGTGTGGTCGCCGCCGAAGCGGGAACGATGAGATCGGTGGTCGGCTGGAGGTTGGTCGGCTGGACGTTGGGCGGTTCCTTCATCGGTTCCAGCACCACGCGGCGGTGCGGCGGAACGAGGACGGCGTCGTCGGCTTCGGCGAAGGCGGTGGGGGCGGGGTCCGAGGCGGGGAGGGATTGGGCCGACGCCGGCCGGGCGAAACCGAGGGCCGCCGCGACCAGCGGCAAGGCGCCTCTCCATAGCCTGTGCATGGGGGTCTCCGGATTGGGGGGTCATGCGGTCGGGAAACCGCAAAGCAGAATGCAGAATGCAGAATGAAGACGTCTGCATTCTGCATTCTGCATTCTGCATTCTGCATTCTGCATTGGATTCAAGGTCCGCTGAGGTCGCGGCTGACCGCCTGCTGCGATTCCGGCGTGCAGCCGGGGTAGAGGTGCAGGTGGTCGAGGTCGATGTACACCACCCGCACGCGCGGCTTGCGGCAGCGGAAGGGGAACGGCCACTGCGATTCGATGGTTTCGTCGTAGCTGACCGTGCATTTCCAGTGGCAATGGTGCAGCTGGGCCGGCCCAATGAGCGGGAAGAAGCGCGGCGGATCGATCGAGTCCTTGACGCGCTCCTTGGTGATGTCGATGTTGTCGCGGAACTCTTCATAGACGAACGGCACGCCGCGGGTCACGTGATCCAGGGCCCGGAGAATGCGGGAGTCGTCGGGTTCATCCTCGCAAGTCGGCGGCGGAAAACCGGGACGGATGGGCGGCAGCACCGGCGTTTTGAAATCCTTGTCGTCGCAGTATTTCTCGTTCATCCGCTCCGTGACCCACGGCGGCACGGGGATGGGAGTGAAGATGCCCATCGAAAACGGGAAGCAGCCGGACGAGCCGACCAGGACCACGGCGGCTGCGGTCAGCATGAACAGGATTCGGCCCCTACGCATCCCACTCCTCCCTTCCGACGGAATCCGCGCCGCCCGGTGCGGGCCCTGGCGCGGGGTAGTCTCGCCCCGGATTTGGCTGCGCTCTGTTTGCTATGCTTTATCGACCGGCGGCGCCGCTGACTTTAACGGAGATGACGACGGCGACGGAAATATCGAAAACGCGGGCAAGACCGGCAAGCCTCGATCGCGAGTGATGGAGCATGCGCATTCCCCTGCCTTCCTCTTATCTGCGCCTTTTGCCGTCGCGGTCGCCGCGGGCCGCCGAGCTGGTTCGGTTGTTGGCCGACGCGGCAAGGCGCACGGACGGCCTGGACGGTTGGCGCGCCGCCATCGGCGACCTGTATGGGGATTTGTCCGGCCAACGGGCGCTGGACCGCGACAGGGAGATGCAGCGGTTCACGGCGGGGCGGCCCGGCATTGCCCTGCCGGACCTGATCGTCGCCTTGCAGACGTACTATGCTCTGATCTGCGATGGGCTGGCCCTGGGGCGGTATGGCGTCGGCGCCGTTCCGCCCTTGAGGGAATGGAGCGCGTATCCCGCCGCCCGCCTGCGCCGATCGCTGGCGGAACTCGCCTCGGGAGGGCTATTCCACAAACTCGGAGTTGAGCCGTCCCGCAATCCCCTTCCCCTGGATTGGTACGCGGATCGGCTTTCGTCGAAGGCGTTGGCGCTGCTTGGGGAAACGCTCGCCGACGTCGCCGACCTTTGCGACGCTCTCGACGTTCTGCCGCCGTTCATCGATCTGCCGCAGCGAATCTATGCGGCGCTGATGCCGAAAAACCTGCTGCACATTCTGGGCGAGTTTTACACGCCGTCCTGGATGGCGCAATTGCTGCTGGACGACGCGCGTTGGGAGCCGTCCCAAAGCTTGATGGACCCCTTCGCTGGTTCGGGGGCGTTCCTGCTGGCGGCGATCGAGAAAGCCGCCTCGCTGGGATGCGCTTGCCGCGAACTGTTGCCAAGATTGTGCGCCGTCGATCGCAGCCCGGCGGCTTATGTCGCGTTGCGGGCCAACCTCCTGCTGGCGCTGGCCCGCGATCCCGGCGGCGTGCGTCTCCCCATCCACTGCGCCGATTCGCTTCTCGATCCGCTGCCGCCGCCGGCCGACGTGCTGGTCACCAACCCGCCCTGGGTGGGCTGGGAGTACATCCCACGGACCTACCGGCGCCGATTGAGCGCCGCATGGAATAGATACTCTCTTTATACCGCCAAAGGGCGTGAAGCGTCGTTTTTGAAAGAGGACTTGTCCACGCTGGCCCTGGTTGTCGCGTGGGACCGGTGTCTGCGCAACGGCGGCGTTTCGTCGGTGGTGGTGCGACCCGCGGCCATGCACGGGCGCCTGGCCGGTCGCGGTCTGCGGAGACTGTCGCTGTTTCCCGACGCGACGCCCCTCGGCCTGCGGCGCATTCGGCTGTTCACCGACCTGCGCCCCTTTCGCGGCACGGACGCACAAGCCGCCGCATGGCTGCTGGAGAAGGGCGCTGCGACCGTGTTCCCGATCCCGGTCCTCGAATGGAAACCGAAAGAGCGATGTCGGCGATCCGATGCGGTCCTCTCTGTCGCTGAAGTCCGCCGGACCATCGTCGAGACGGAACGGGTCGCCGAGCGCACCGACCCCTCCGATTCCGGCGCCGCCTGGATCATCGGCGACCGGACGTGCTGCCGGATCACCCATGCCTTCGCCGGGTCGCATTCGTACCAGGTCCGCACCGGCGTCTTCACAGGCGGCGCCAATGCGGTCTATTACTTGCGCCCGATGGACGGTCTTTCCGCAACGGGCGCGAGCCGCTATCGGAATGGGACCAATGGAGCGAAGCGGGACGCTGAGGCCGGCGAGTGGGAAATCGAGGACGAACTGGTTTACGAGGTCGTTCGGGGGCGCGATCTGGGGTGGTGGAGCGCGCCGGCCGGGGCGCGGCTCCTCTGTCCCCACACGGCTCAAACGCGGATGCGGCCGCTGGCGCCGTCGATCCTGGCGACGAGGTATCCGAAAGCGTCCGCGTATCTGGGGTCGATGCGGCCGGTGCTGGAGGCGCGGCGCGGCTTCGCCGGCTGGGAGCGGCGCATCCGGGATCAAACTTATTACGCGATTCAGAGAATCGGAGAATACACCTTCGCCCCATTCAAGACGGCCTGGCGCTACGTGGCGTCGGATTTCATCGTCGCCGTCGTCGGCCCCGGTCGCGACGGCCGACCGCGGCTGTGCAACGATAAGGTGATGTATGCGGCCTGCGCTTCGGAGGACGAGGCGCATTATTTGTGTGGACTGCTCTCTTCGGACCCTGTTCGCTGGCGCGTCGTTTCCGCCATGACCGGGACGCAGATTTCGACTTCGGCGATCAAATATTTGCATTTGCCGTCCTTCCGCGGCGACGACCCGCTTCACGCCGAGATCGCCCAATGGTGCAAGAGCGGACATGAAGCAGTCGCCGCGGGGGAACTGCAAGCAGCCGACGCCGCGCTGGCCGCGGTCAATCGGGTTGTGGGACGGTTGTATTCGCTCTCGACGGCCGACCTGCGATGTATTCGGGAGGAACTCGCTCGCCGATATCCCGTGAGTCAATTCCACAAACAGTGCTAGAATCACCTCATGCGCATCGCTCTCCTTTCGGCCGGCGACGGCTGGCACGTCCGCGACCTCCGCCGCGCCGCCGCTGCGCTCGGCCACGACGCGACCGCCGTCGATTTCCGCCGCGTCGCCGCGTCGGTGTCCGCTCCTTCCCCTCTCGGCTCGCTGTCCGCGTTCGACGCCGTTCTCGTGCGCACCATGCCGCCGGGGTCGCTGGAACACGTCGTCTTCCGCATGGACCTGCTGCATCGGCTTCAGGCGGCCGGCCTCCGCGTCCTCAATCCGCCGCGGGCCGTCGAAATTTGCGTGGACAAGTATTTGGCCACGGCCCTGCTGGAAGCGGCGGGCTTGCGCGTGCCGCCGACCGTCGTCTGCCAGCACGCCGATGCTGCCCTGGAAGCGTTCGAGACGCTGGGCGGCGACGTGGTCGTCAAGCCGCTGTTCGGCTCGGAGGGCCGGGGGATGGTGCGCATTTCCGATCCCGAAATGGCCTGGCGCACCTTCCGCACGCTGGAACGGACCCAAGCGGTGCTATATCTTCAGAAATTCATCCGCCATCCCGGATGGGATTTGCGCGCCTTCGTCCTCGGCGGCCGGGTGCTGACGGCGATGCGGCGCCGCTCCCGCGGGGACTGGCGGACCAACGTGGCCCAGGGCGGGACCGCCGAGCCGATGCGGCTGGGGCCGGACGAGGAGCGGCTGGCTCTGCGGGCCACGGCGGCGCTCGGCGCTCCGATGGCCGGCGTGGACTTGCTGCCGGGGCCGGACGGCGAATGGTACGTCCTGGAAGTCAACGCCGTGCCCGGCTGGCGGGCGCTGGCCCCGGCGACCGGCGTGGACGTGGCGGCCGCCGTGGTGCGGTTCTTGACGGATGCGGATTGCGGAGGCTGACGCCGTGTCTTCGCGCGACCTGATCGGCCTGCACGCACAGACCGCCTGCATCTGGGAAGCGACGGCCCGCAAACCCGGCAACATCCACCGCTTCCGGGATTTTGACGATGCCAATTATGTTGATTTTCTCGTCAGCGCCGCGGCGATCGCTCCGATTCTTCACGCTTCGCCGGATCACAGCGTCGGCCGCACGCTGCTAGATGCGGTTCGCCAGACGCGAAACTGCGTCCGTTCCAACACGAATCTCGGCATCCTCCTGTTGCTGGCGCCGCTGACGAAGGCGGCCGGCGGTCGAAACCTGCGCGAGGAATTGCCGGCGGTACTGGACGCGCTGACGGTGGAGGACGCGGCCGCGGTGTTCGACGCCATCCGTCTCGCCAACCCCGGCGGATTGGGCCGGGCGCCGAAACAGGACGTGTCGGCGCCGCCGACGCTGCCGCTGCGCGAAGTCATGGCGCTGGCCGCCGATCGCGACCTGATCGCCCGGCAGTATGCAAACGGATTCCGAGAGGTCTTCGACGACGGGGCGCCAGCGGTATTGGCCGGGATAGAACGCACGGGGTCAATGGAAGGGGCGATCCTCTATGCCCATCTTCATATGATGTCGCGTCATCCCGATACGCTGATCGCCCGCAAGCGCGGCATTGGGGAGGCGGAGGAATCGGCGCGGCGTGCGCGGGCGGTCCTCGATGCAGGATGGCCGGACGGCCCGGTGGCGTGGACGGCCTTTGCTGAGTTCGACGCCTGGTTGCGGGCGGAAGGACGCGGACGGAATCCGGGAGCGACGGCCGACCTCATGGCGGCCTGCTTGTTCGTGCTGCTGCACGAGAGGAGGATAACCCTGCCGCCGCCGCTGCCCTGGACAGCCGCTTGTTCCTCATGGGAAGAATGGAATCATCCGCAAGGCAGGCATTCTTGAAAACTCGTCGACATTATCGGTTAAGGTCGGAGGCTGGCTGAAATTCGGCGCGAATGGCGCGTACATCCTTCGCAAATTCCTCTGCATCATCGCCTAGCGCGGGGAGGCTTCGCAGGAACGCATCCAGTTCCTCGACTGTGAGCGGCGACGCTGGCAGAAGCTCGACGGTGAGGCGCACTTGCGAATGCGCGGGCAGGTTCAGCGGTTGCGCCGGTTTTAGGACGCCGTCTTCGTAGGTTGCGGTAATGGTTAGCATCTAAAACGCCTCGGGTCGCAACTCAATACCGGCAGGAGAGCCGCCGACGAATACGAAATCACCAAGCAACGAATCTAGCGATCTGCCCCGCAGCCATTCTAACGCCAGGTGACCCGCAGCCCTAAAGGGCGGTCGCACGCAGACGCACGCAAACTCGCCAAGTGGCGGGCCAAACCAAGGTCCGAGGCGCACGCTCTTGTCTCCGTCCGTCAAGAAAGGCTCCCACCCGTTGCGGCGGCCGCGGAATACCAGGAATACCGAGCGACCGGCAGGGCTGTCCGCTTCAATAGCGGAACTACGACCCTGGCGCGGTCGGTAGCCTTCGTCGTAGGCTATCCGCATGAAATCCAGGAAATCGCGGTCGAAGTCCTCCCATTCGGATTCAGGCTTCAGGATCTGGAAGGGCCAGGCAACGAACTCATCTTCCATCTCACGCCCGCATTCCATTTCACGGCGCCGCGTTGATTTCTACTACCCACTGGCTAGAGTTCGCGCGTCACTCCGCCCTCTCCCGCACGTTGAACTCCAGCTTCCACCGCTGCTTCCCGTCCCGGCTGATGCACCACACCTCCAGCGTGCCGATCTCCGTGATCTTGCTGTGCAGATGCACCGGCGCCAGCTTGCCCTCGCCGGTCGGCGCCGCCAGGGTCGTCGCCAGGGGACTCAGTTCCTCGATTTGGCCCTCCCATTCTTCCACCATCGTCCCCACGGCGTCGCCGCGGCGCGTCGTCGATCCCAAAAAGCGGAATTCGGCTGGGGCGCCCACCACCAGGCCGAATTCCTGGCCCGGTACGTCCGCCTCCGTCCCCTCCTCCATGCCGAACGGCGCCACGCACAACGCCTTCAAGGGCGGCGGCGCCCCCGGCACCGCCGGCAGCGACGTCTCCACGCCGACGTAGTACGCCTGGGCCGTGCCGCCGCGGATGCGCACCCCCTTGCCGCGACGCACCATGCCGTAGTAGGCGGCGCCGCGCGCCACCGCCCGGTCGAGGTCGCCGCCGGGCAGCACCTTCACGTCGCCGCCGCCCCACGACTTCGCCCACTGATTCAGCACCTCGGCCACGCGCCGCCGCAACGGCTCCGCCTTGAACACGCCGCCGTTGAACAGCACTGCCGTCGGACCCGCCGTCGCCTTGCGCCTCCCCTTGGCCGGCAGCTTCTCCGCCAGCGCTTCGGAGTGCCGATGGAGGAATTGCGCCAGGTGCTTCGTCACGGCCGGGTCGGCGGCGTAGGGCAGGCCCAGCTCCTGCAAGCCGACCGCCTTCTGCCGCAGCGGCTCGGCGTCCGGCTCGCACTCCGGGAAAAAGCCGTTCATCAGCACCTTTTCCACTTCCTCACGGGTCAATTCGCCCTGGACGGTCCCGGCGATGACCCGACTGCCGCGGCCCAGCACCGTCACCGGGGCGCTCTTGAGCGATTCCTCCGTGAACAGCCGTTCCTTGGCCGCCCGCGCGCTGTGCCAGAGTTGCAGCATCTGCCCGGCGTCGAGCTTGGTTTTCCGCTCGGCGAGGGCGCGGGCCGCCGTATGGGCCAATGCCAGATCCATATTGTCGCCGCCGATGAGGAGGTGCTCGCCGACGGCCACGCGCGTCAGCTCCAAGCGGCCCGATTCCTCGCCGACCGCGATCAGCGTCAGGTCGGTCGTGCCGCCGCCGATGTCGCAGATCAGCACGGCGTCGCCGACCTTGACCCGCTTCCGCCAGGCCTCGCCGTTCGCCTCGATCCAGGCATAAAACGCGGCCTGCGGCTCCTCCAAGAGCGTGACGTTCTCCAGCCCCGCCCCTCGCGCCGCCTCGACGGTCAGCTCGCGGGCCGCCGCGTCGAACGACGCCGGCACCGTCAGGATCACGTCTTGCTGTTCCAGCCGGCGGTCGGGCAGATCGCGGGCCAGCTGATAGTTCCACGCCTCGACCATGTGTTTCAGGTAGAGCGTGCTGGCTTCCAGCGGCGAGACGCG
>DATKHW010000218.1:0-6932 GCA_035546275.1 Gemmataceae bacterium | reverse complement strand
CCCGCCTCCTGCGAGCTGACCACGCGCAGGCCGCGGGCTGCCAGAAAATACGGCAATCCCATCTGCAACGAACCGTACAGCGCCAGCGTCACAACCTGCGGCCACGACGGCGTCGCCTTCCAGCAGAACAGCAAGGCCGGCGACAGGGCGGCCGCCGCGAAGAGGTGGTTGAACACGGTCAGCCAGCGCGACGACAATCCCCGCAGCAGCCGCAGGCCGATCAGCACGCCGGCGTAGGTGACGCCGCTGCCGACGGCCAGGCCGGCCGCCAGCAGCTGATCGTTCCAGCTGCCCGCCACGATGACCGCCACGCCGACCATGCTGACGGCCAGGGAAAGCAGCGTCCGCCCGTCGGCCGGCTCCTTCAGCCAGAAGACGCCGGCAAACGCCAGCCAGATCGGCGCTGTGTATTGCAGGAAAACCGCGTTGGCGGCGGAACCGATGGCCATGGCCGTGACGTACAGGGCGTTCATGGCCGTGAAGCAGATCGCCACCGGAATCATGGCGGGACGGAACGACACGTCGCCGCGCCGCAGCAGCGTCAGCAGCGACAGGCCGGCGAAGAAAGCCCGGCCAAAAGCGATCTGCAAACCATCCAATCGTTCGCCGGCGGCGGGGTGGTCGAGGCCGTAGCCGGTCGGCTGAGTGAGGAGCTTGGTGAAGGCGCCGCTGGTGCTCCACAGGAGCGCGGCCAGGACGATGCACAGTCGGCCGTGGAGCAGGGACAGGGGTTTGTCTCTTGGCGAGCCGGGGGCGTCAGCCCCCGGATGCGACGGGGCGGCGCGAATGGTTTCCTCCGGCGCTTCCTTCATCGCGTGCGCGCTCCTAGCCTCCGTCGTCAGGTGCGGTTGAAATTGTAGAGAAGCAACCAGCCGCCGCCGAGGAGCAGCGCCAGACCGCCGCCGCCCATCAGGAAGAGCATCGCGCTGTTGGAGGGTTTCCGCCCTTCTTCCAGGATGATGCACGTGTCGAAGTCGATGTCGGGATAGTCCTTGAGCAGGAAGTTCTTCTCGTCGGAACCGAGCGATTCGATACGGTTGACCACCATGCCTTCCAGCTGCGTGCGCCCGTACAGCTGGTCCAGCTGATCCTCGTTGGCGACGTGCTTGCACCTGACGATCACCTTGGGAATGAGGACGTGGGCCGACTGTTCGCCCATCGTTTTCGGCACGGCGGGAACGAGAACGTCGGTCCAGTAGGTCCCCGTGTCGTCGGTGAAATAGGTGAAATTGTCGCCGAGCATGAAATCGCGGACGCGGATGTTGGGATTGCCGTTGGGTCCGCGGGCGATGAGCGCTTCCAGCGTGAGGTCCTCCGGCTGCGCGGAGGCGGCCGTTCCGAGCTGCCATTCATGGAAGCCGAAGAACAGCAGCATTCCGCCCAGGACCAAGCCTGTGATGCCCAAACGCAGACGCCAGAAGCCGCCGTACCAGAACATGCCATTTCTCCGTTGCAGCACCCAGGGAATTGTGGATGCAGCAAGCATAGCATCGTCCCGCCGGCGCTGCGGAGAAAGGGCCGAATTGGACCGTCAGAGGGCGCTTTCCTGGCGGGCGCGTTGCAGCAGGTCGGCGACGCCGAGGTCGGCGGCCCAGCGGTTGAGGTAGGCGTCGTCGAGCCGGCCGGCCTGGACCTGGAGGACGCCGAGGACATCTTTGATCTGCTGCTCGGCGACCTCGTTGCTGAGGCGATGCCACTCCAACTTGAACAGGATCACGTCTTCCGGGGTGTACACTACAATCGGCTGAGCGGGCGCGTCCGGAAAGGTCAGGGCGACGCGGCGGCTCATGGCGGATTGCTCGAAGGGACGGTCCTTGCGGACGAACACGTCCACCTTAAAGCCGGTGCCGGTGTTGATGATGTTGAAGGAGGAGCGCAGGAGAACGGCCTCGCGCACCGCCTGTTCGCTGATGTAATAGTCCTCGCCGAAGGCGCCGACGAGCTGGGACTCCTTGCCGGGAAACGGCTCCGCCGTTACATCGGCGTCGCGCGTGCTGCGCGGCACGCCGTGCATCGAGCTGGCCATCGAGCCGCTCAGCGCATAGGGGATGTCCAGCTGCGCGAGGACGGCAAGGACTTCGCGGAGATCGCTCAGGTTTTGCATGGATCGCTCCGGGACCGGCCGGTTTTGGGGGATGGCCGGCGCGGCGCCGACCGTGAGGGCCAGCCAGTGCTGCCGAATTTCCACCGGGGTCGCATCGGGGCGGCGCAGCCGAAAGCCGGCGGCGTGCAGGGCGCGGCCGTCCTGGTACATTTCTCCAAGAATCAGCCACTTTTTCGCCGCCGGCATCCGGCGGTAAACGTCGCGCAGCACCCGCGCGGCTTCCGGCGACGTGTCGCTGATCCCCGCCATGTTCGCCGCTCCTTTCACGCCGTTTTCAGCTCCGCCAACACTTCGTCCATACTGCGATCCAGCAGGTCCAGCATCTCGTCGATCTGTTCTTCCGTCACGATCAGCGGCGGGCCGAACGCCAGCCAGTTCGGGTCGAAACGGCACAGCAGGCCATTGGCCAGCGCTCGCCGGCCGACGCGGACGCCGAACGCCGTCTCCGCCGGGAACGGCGCCTTCGTCGCCGGGTCGCGCACAAATTCGATCCCTTGCAGCAGACCCTTGCCGCGGATGTCGCCGATGACGCCGTACTTGCGGGCCAGGCGCTGAAATCCGGCCCGCAACCGCTCGCCCTGCATCCGAGCGTTGGCGCACAGATCGCGCTCCAGAATCTCGCGCAGCACCGCCAGGCCGGCCGCACAGGAAATCGGGTTGCCCTCAAACGTGTGCCCCTCCACGAAACCGGGGTTCTCCTCGACCGGCCCCCAGAAGGCGTCGGCGATATTCCGGCGGCAAATCATCGCCGACAATGGGGCGTAGCCGCCGCTCAGCCCCTTGGCCGTGCAGAGCACGTCCGGCACAACGCCGAACGTCTCGGCCGCGAACAGCCGGCCGGTGCGCCCCGCCCCGGTGATGATCTCATCGAAGATAAGCAGGATGTTGTAACGGTCGCATATCTCGCGCAGGATCGGCAGGTACTCCGGCGGCGGGTCGATGACGCCGCCCGTGTGGCCGATCGGCTCGACGATGACCGCCGCCACCGTATCCGGATCTTCCATCTCGATCATGCTGCCGACGATCGTGGCGCAGGTCACGCCGCAGTCGGGATAGCTCTTGCCGAAGGGGCAGCGGTAGCAGGTCGGCGGGAAGACGTGGAGGAAGCCAGGGGCGAGCGGCTCGTTGACGGTCTTGCGCGACTTGAGGCCCGACGCCGACAGGGCGCCGAGCGTCGAGCCGTGCCACGACAGGTAACGGCCGATGACCTTGTACTTGCCCGGCGATCCGGTAAGTCGGTGATATTGCCGGGCGAGCTTGATCGCCGCCTCCGTCACTTCGGCGCCGCCGCACTGGAATTTCACGGCGTCGAGATCGCCGGGCGCCAATTCCGCCAGCAGGTTGGCCAGCTGCACCGCGACGGGGTTCGTGCCGTGCATCGGCGGCGAGAAGCAGAGTTCATCCATCTGCTTCTTGATCGCGTCGAGGACGCGGCGGTTGTTGTGGCCGACGGAGACGACGTAGATGCCGGAGAGGGCGTCGAGGTAGCGCTTGCCGCTCACGTCCCAGTAGCAGACGCCGTCGGCGCGGGCCATGACGAGCGGCCGTTTCGACCAGTCGGCCATCTGATCGCGGACGAAGATGTGCCGGAGGAAGCGCTCCTCGGTGGTCTGGGAGTCGGCGATCAGGTCGGGCACGGCGGACATGAGCGGATCCTTTACTTCAGAATGGCGCGGAGGCGGCGAAACAGCGGTGGGGGCGGGTCAGCCCAAAGCCAGGCGGCGTCTAGCCAAAAACCGGTTACGACGGTCGATTCCGCCCGTCCTTCCGCGACGGTTTCCGTGACGTAGCTTTTCCTGCGCTTGCGGTCGATGAGAATCCGCTCTTCCGACGGGTCAACCAGCCATATCTCCGGGACGCCAGCTTCACGGTAGGCCGAGCGTTTCGGTCCGAGGTCGTCCTCTCGGTTCGACGGCGACAGGACTTCAGCGACCATGTCGGGAACGCCGTTGAACTGTTGGGGAGCGGGGCGAGGCATTCTGCCTGGGCGCAGGAAGTAAAGGTCCGGAGCGAACCGCCGCCCCGGACGCAACTGGACGAGCGAATTGGAGCCGAAGACCTCGCCCACCGCCCGTTCCTCGGCGAAGCCGCGAAGCAGACCGATGAGGAAAACCACCACGTCGTCATGGCGAACCGAGGCGGGAGAATGCATGGTCATCACTCCGTCCATTAGCTCCGCCTTGACGTCCTCGTCCACCAGTTCATCGAACTTTTCATCCGTCACGCCGAAAAACTGGACCTTGTACGGCAGTTGCAGCGTCTCCAGGTACAACACGGAGGCCTGGCGTCTCGGAACGATCATATACCCTCCTTCTTATCCACTCAGTCCCGCCGTCGCCCCCCACAATACACCGCCGCCGTCAGCGCATACAGATGCGCCACCCGCACCAGATCGTCGATCTCCACCCACTCCTGGACCGTATGCTGCCCGCCGGCCCGCGGCCCATGCGTGATCGCCGGCAGACCGCGCAGGCCGTGGAAGCTGTTGCCGTCGTCCACGAACGCTTTCGGCCCTACCGGCAGCGGCGAACCGCTCACCTCGGTGTACGCCCGCTGAAACGTCGTCGTCAGCGGGTCGTTCAGGTCCAGCCGGAAGGCGTCGCGGATAAAGCAGATCTCCGCATCGATCTTCACCTGGTGGTCGCGCTCCAGTCCAGCGAGCAGCGAGCGGAACTCGTCTTCCACTTCACGCCGCGACCCGCCGGGCAGCCAGCGCCGCGTCCCCTCCAGCCAACATTCCTGCGGCGAGCCATTGTAGATTTCGCCGCCGTGGATTTGACCGATAAAGAGACTCTCGCTACCCGCCAGGAGATCGGAGCGGGCCGAAAGGCGTTCATTGAGCCGGCCGAGCCGGCCGACCAGATCGGCGCCAGCCGCGATCACGTCGGGGACGCCGGCCGGACGCATCACCTCGTGGACCGGCGGCTCCTCTCGCCGAATGGTCGCCTTCCAGGTCATGGCGCCGCGGCCGACGGCGGGGAGGCGGTCGCACAGCGGTTCGGGCAGCAGCACGCCGTCGCCGATGCAGCCGTCGGCGATGAGGCGGTCGAGCTGCTGGCCGAGGCCCCACGGCGCCTCGTGCAGGTCGTGGGCCGTCAGCAGCACCGAGCCGGCCGTGAGAGCGCCCGCGTCGCGCAGCACCCGCAGCGCCTCGATGGCCGCCGCCGTGCCGCCCTTCATGTCGCAGGCGCCGCTGCCGGTGAGCCGGCCGCCTTCCACGGCCGGTGGGACGAACGGCAGATGAACGGTGTCGAGATGGCCGTTGAATTGCAAGGTGCGTCCCGGCCGGCCGCTGTCGAAGCGGACGACGACGGCCGGCGCCGCGGGATGGCCGGCCGCAGGCCGCTCGACGGTGAAGCCGTCGGCGGTCAGCAGGCGGGCCAGGCAATCGAGGGCGGCGCCGGCTTCGCCAGTGCGGCTGGGCACGGCGACGAGCTGCATGGCCGTATCGAGCAGCCGGCCGCGGTCCACGGCGGCGGCGAGGCGAGCGCTGAGAGGAGAAATGGCGTTCATGACAGGGCATTGTAACGCCGCAGCGCGGTTCTGCGAACCGCGGCTAAACGGTGTCATGTATACGGCGTGACGAACGACCAGTGCTGGGGGCGCTTGCCTTCCTTGAGTGGATTGCGCTCGACGCAGCTCACGGAGCGGCGAACGTCCCCGGCACTGTTCAGGTACACCTTCCAGCAACCGCGGGCCCAAGGCGAAGGCAACGATCCATCCCGCTGCGCATAAGGAGTGAGCGGATGCCGGCCGGCCGCCGCCAGCCGGCTGCTGGCTTCGGCTTTCAGCAGGCGAACCATCTGCTCCACCCGGTAGGCGCGGCGGCCGAGGACCAGATGCACGTGTTCCGGCAGGATAGAGCAGGCATGTATGCGGTAGCGCGACTTCTCGACCATGCGTGCGAAGCCATGAGCGATGCTGAGCGCTTGCCGGCCGTCGAACACCACAGCGGGAAATTGGAGAGCGAGTTTGGCCTGGCGACGAGCAGCGCCGTTGTGGCGGACGTGGGCGACGGAGCGGCGAGTGGTGGTCTTCGTGGCCGGGCCGCCAGCGAGGAACAGTTCCCAGGAGGCGACGAAATCGGACCATGAGCCCCGAGGATCGTTGGGCAGCCAAAACCCATACGCCCCGAAGATGACGTGATACGCCAGCACGCCCGGTTTAGCCGCGGTTCGCAGAACCGCGCTGGGATCCCAACCGTCGTCGGCCATGAGTCCGTTCTCGCTGCAGCCGCCCGATGCGACCCTCTTGCCTTGCAGTATATCGCTTCCGCTACCGATTCACATCCATCGTCGGCCGTTTGAACGCACGTTCTTGATGCTTCTCCGGTAATACGGCCTATCGCGGGGATGGCGGCCGATATGCCCGGCGGCCGGCGGATGACAACTATTTGAGCCACTCCAGCTCTTCGCGAGCCTGCTCCGTAACCTGCGCCCCCGTCGCGCCCTTCGCGAGCTCTTGCAGCAACTGCCGGGCCGCCTCGGTACCCAGCATTGCCAGGCAGTGGACCGCCCGCAGGTCGCGCAGCCGCTCCGGAGAACTCCACGGCTCCTCGGCGTCGGTCAAGAGTCGCTCCAACCTCTGGCGTACCTCCGCCGAGTTGGTGGCCTCCAGGGCCTTCTTCAGTAACGGGACGGCCGTCTGTTGCAGGCTGCGCAGGCGGTCTGTGGCCTTTTCGCGGACCTCGAAGTCATCGCTGTCCAGGTCGCCGATCATGGCCAGCACCGCCTTGGGGTCGAGCGGCGCGACGGGGTGCAGTCGGTGCTTGAGGAAGTCGCCGCACTCTACCGGGTTGGCGATCAGAGCTTGTTCCGCCCAGAAGGCT
>DATKHW010000217.1:0-16786 GCA_035546275.1 Gemmataceae bacterium | reverse complement strand
GCGAACGCCCCCGTTCCAACGGGGGCGTTCGCGTTTTCCCGGCGCCGATTGCAATTGTCAGACGCCCCGCCGCGGCTTAGCCTGAATACAAACCCCTTTCGCCGGAGGGCCGCCGCCATGTCACCGCTCAGTCCCGTCAACTTGCGCGCCTGGATCGAGGAACATCGTTCGCTGCTCCAGCCGCCTGTCGGCAACGCCTCCGTCTGGAACGGCGATTTCCTCGTCATGGTCGTCGGCGGGCCGAACCGCCGGCATGATTACCATATCAACCCGGGCGGAGAACTCTTTTATCAGGTCGAGGGCGACATCGTCCTCAAGATCATCGAAGACGGTCAGCCCCGCGACGTGCCGATCCGCCAGGGGGAGCTGTTCCTGCTGCCGGCCGGCGTGCCGCACTCGCCGCAACGGCCGGCCAACACTGTCGGCCTGGTCGTGGAGCAGCCGAAATACGCGAAAGGGCCGCAGCACCTCCGCTGGTACTGCCGCGGTTGCGGCGACGCCATGCACGACGTGGAATTCATCCCTTCCGATCTGGGCAAGCAGCTCAAGGCGATGATCGAGGCGTTCAACGGCGACCTCGGCCTGCGAACGTGCAAGAAGTGCGGGCAGGTGTTCGCCGTTTAGCAAATTCTCTCCCCTCGCCCCGGTACTCAGGGGAGAGGGGCATAGGTGAGGGGTTCTTCCTCCCGCGCGAAATCTGACCCCCTCACCCCCGGCCCCTCTCCCCCGAAGCGGGGGAGAGGGGAGGAAGACGACGATGAAAATCGACCTGCACACCCACATCCTGCCGCACGACTGGCCCGACCTGCGGGAGCGCTACGGCTGCGGCGGTTTTGTGCAGATGCAGCATCACGCCCCCCGCTGCGCTCGCATGACGATCGACGGCAAGCTGTTCCGCGAGGTGCAAGACGACTGCTGGGACCCGGAGCGGCGGCTGGAGGAATGCGATCGGGCCGGCGTGGACGTGCAGGTGCTTTCCACCGTGCCAGTGATGTTCTCCTACTGGGCCAAGCCGGAACACGGACACGACCTCGCCCGGCTGCTCAACGACCACATCGCGGAGGTGGTTCGTCGGTATCCCCGGCGTTTCGCCGGGTTGGGGACGCTGCCGATGCAGGCGCCGGACCGGGCCGTGCGCGAGCTGGAGCGCTGCGTCCGCGAATTGGGCCTGCGCGGCGCCGAGATCGGCAGCCACGTCAACGGCCGCAATCTCGACCACGCCGGCCTGTTCCCGGTCTTCGCCGCGGCCGAGCAGCTGGGGGCGGCGCTGTTCGTCCATCCTTGGGACATGATGGCGAAGGAGCGCATGAGCAAATACTGGCTCGGCTGGCTCGTGGGGATGCCGACCGAGACTTGTTTGGCGATTTGCTCGATCCTTTTCAGCGGAATGTTGGACCGTCTGCCGCGGCTGCGGCTCGCTTTCGCCCACGGCGGCGGCAGCTTTCCCGGCACGATCGGCCGCATCGAGCACGGCTTCCACGTCCGGCCGGACCTGTGTGCGACGGACAACCCCATCAGCCCGCGCCGCTATTTGGGTAAATTCTACCTCGATTCGCTGGTTCACGACGCCGACGCGCTGCGCGGCCTGATCCGGTTGGTCGGGGCGGAGCGCGTGGCCCTGGGCAGCGACTACCCGTTTCCGCTGGGCGAAGCCGAAGCAGGCCGGCTCATCGAGTCGCTGACCGACCTGCCGCCGGCGACGCGCGAGCGGCTGCTGTCCGGCTCGGCGCTAGAATTTCTCGGCGCGGATCGGGCGGCGTTCGCGCGGTAAAGGGATCTATTCATGTCTCCCGCCTCCGCTTTCGATCCGTCGGAAGATTTCGCCAGCCGGCTCGACGCCGACGATCCCTTGCGGCATTTCCGCGATCAATTCCTGCACCCGCTCCGCCCTGACGGCCAGCCCGCTGTGTACCTCTGCGGCCACTCGCTGGGAATGCGGCCGGCCGGCGCCCGCGCCTTCGTCGAGCAAGAGCTGGACGCCTGGGGGCGTCTCGGCGTCGAAGGGCACTTCCGCGGCCAGACGCCGTGGTATTCCTACCATGAAACGCTGCGCGACGCCGGCGCCCGGCTGGTCGGCGCCTTGCCGCAGGAAGTCGTGTTCATGAACAGCCTGACGGTCAATCTGCACCTGATGCTGGCGACGTTCTACCGCCCCGCCGGCCGACGCCGCTGCATTTTGATCGATGGACCGGCCTTCCCCTCGGACCTCTATGCCGTGCAATCGCAAATCCGCTGGCACGGCCTCAACCCGGCGGAATGTCTGCTGACCGTCGGGCCGCGCGACGGCGAACATTGCCTCCACATCGAGGATGTGGAGAAAATGCTTGAGCGGCGAGGGGCGGAAATCGCCGTCGTCTGGTGGAACGCCGTCAACTTCCTGACCGGCCAGTATTTCGACGTGCCGCGTCTGACGGCCGCCGCGCACCGGCAGGGGAGCCTGGTCGGCCTCGACCTCGCCCACGCCGCCGGCAATGTGCCGCTGAACCTGCACGATTGGGCCGTCGCTTTCGCCGTTTGGTGCTCTTATAAATATCTGAACGGCGGCCCCGGCGCCGTCGGCGGTTGCTTCGTCCATGAAAAGTATGGCGACGATCTGTCATTGCCGCGCCTGGCCGGCTGGTGGGGCAATGACCCCGCCACGCGCTTCCGCATGCAGTTGGAGCCGGTATTCACGCCGAAGGTCGGCGCTGACGGCTGGCAGATCAGCAACCCGCCGATCCTCTCCATGGCGCCGCTGCGGGCGGCGCTGGCGCTTTTCGACGACGCCGGCATGACGGCGCTTCGCGCCAAATCGGAGCGCTTGACGGCTTATTTCGAGTTCCTGCTCGATCGTCTGCCGCCCGGCCGGTTTGTGCAGATCACGCCGCGCGATCCAGCGCAACGGGGATGCCAGTTGTCGCTTACCGTCCACGACCGGCCGCGCGCCCTTGTCGAGAAGCTGGAAACGGAGGGCGTCGTCTGCGATTTCCGCGAGCCGAACGTCGTCCGCGCGGCGCCGGCGCCGCTGTACAACAGCTATCACGATGTCTGGACGTTCGTGGACGTACTGGGGCGCTTTTTCGGGGAAGCGGAGCGCGGTCCATGACGCAGCCACAGCCCGTGATCGTGGTCGGTGCCGGCTTGGCCGGGGCGGTGATGGCGTGCTACCTGGCGCGGGCCGGCCGGCGCGTGGACGTTTACGAGAAGCGATCCGACCCCCGGCAGGGCGGCGCCGACCACGGCCGGTCGATCAACCTGGCCTTGTCCACGCGCGGCCTGCACGCCCTGCGCGAAATCGGCCTGGCCGAGGATGTGCTGAAATCCAGCGTCCTGATGCGCGGCCGGATGATCCATTCGCCGATCGGCAAACTCGCCTTCCAGCCCTACGGCAAGGACGATTCCGAAGCGCTCCATTCCGTTTCCCGGGCCGGCCTGAATCGCCTTCTGGTGGAGGCGGCGGCGCGCTATGAGACAGTGCGGCTCTTTTTTGGGCGTCGCTGCACCGGCCTCAATTCCCAAGGCCGCGCCGTCGAATTCGGCGAGGAAACGGCGGAGGCTGAGGCGGTGGTCGGCGCCGACGGTGCGTATTCGGCGGTGCGCGGCTGGATGCAGCGGCAGGACCGATTCGACTACCGGCAGGAGTATTTAAGTCACGGATACAAGGAGTTGACGATCCCGGCCGGCCCGGGCGGCGCCTACCGGATGGAGAAGCACGCCCTGCACATCTGGCCGCGCGGCCGATTCATGCTGATCGCCCTGCCGAACCGAGACGGCACCTTCACCGGCACGCTGTTCGCCCCCTTCGACGGACCGGACGGCTTCGCGGCCTTGCAGACGGAGGCCGACGTGACCACGTATTTCCGCGAGCGCTTCCCTGATGCGGCGGCGCTGGCGCCGGAATTAGCCTGGGACTTTTTCTCCAATCCAACCGGCTCGCTGGTGACAGTCCGATGTCAGCCGTGGCGCATCGGCCGGGCGATGCTGATCGGCGACGCCTGCCATGCAGTCGTGCCGTTCCTTGGCCAGGGCATGAACGCCGCCTTCGAGGACTGCACCGTCCTGCACGAGTGTTTGCAGCGCCATTCCTGGCGCTGGGACCATGCGACGGCGGATTATGAGTCGCGGCGCAAGGTTCACGCCGACGCCTTGGCCGATCTTTGCATCGAGAATTATCAGGAAATGCGCGACCGCACGGCGTCGCCGTGGTTTCTGCTGCAAAAACGAATGGCGGTCCTCTTGCACCGCGTCTTCCCGCGCTGGTACTTGCCGCTTTACACGATGGTGGAATTCACGCGCATCCCTTACGCCGACGCCGTGCGGCGGGCGCGGGTGCAGGATCGCATCGTCTGGGCGGTCGCCCTCGGCTTGCTGGCGCTCCTGACCGCGGCGATCGTCGCCTTCCGAATCTGGTGAACGGCGGAGAAGATATACATGACGTTGACCTACGCTTCCTATCTCAAATTGGATCAACTGCTGCAATTGCAGGAGCCGCGTTCCGACCCGGAAGAGCACGACGAGCTGCTGTTCATCATCAGCCACCAGGCGTATGAGCTTTGGTTCAAATTGCAGCTGCACGAGCTGGACAAGATTTGCGGCGATTTTCGCAGCAATCATCTGTATGGCGCCATCGCCGCGTTCAAGCGCGTCCGCACCATCATGAAAGTCATGGTGGAGCAAATCGACATTTTAGAGACGCTGACTCCGATGTCCTTCGGCAGCTTTCGCGATCGGCTGGACACGGCGTCGGGCTTTCAGTCGAGCCAGTTCCGCGAGTTCGAGTTCCTGCTCGGCTACAAGCGCGAGGCGATGCTGCGCTACCAGCAACCGGGCACGCCGGCCTACGATCGGCTGCTCCGCCGGCTGCGCGAGCCGTCCGTCGTGGACGCTTTTTACGACTTCCTGGAACAGCACGGCGTCGCCATCCCCGCGGAATTGCGGCAGCGCGATCCGACGCTGCCGACGGCGCCGGATGAAGTCGTCGAGGAAGGAATCCTGCGGCTTTACAAGACGCAGCCGGACCTGGAGATTCTGTTCGAGCTGATGACCGACTTTGACGAGGGCTTTCAGGAGTGGCGCTATCGCCACATCAAGCTGGTCGAGCGCAGCATCGGCGGCAAGCGCGGCACCGGCGGCTCGCTCGGCGTGGAGTTCCTGAAGAAATCGCTGTTCCACGCAATCTTTCCGGACCTGTGGGCCATCCGGCACAAGCTGTGATCGACGGCGCGGCATGGCTTGCACTTGCCATTGCCCGCTCGACCGCAGCTCGCCGCTCCGCCGACGAGGGCCGCATTACGGCCCACCTGCAACACCCCGCCGTTCTCCGGAGTAACGTCATGGCCCTCTTGGGAGACTCGCCGCCAGAAACGCTATCGCAGGATCAAACAGAGAAGAAGAACGGAGCGGGACCGGCCCAAGTTGGCCAAGTTGCGCCAGCCGACAACAAGGCGAATGGGACGCCGCTGTGACTAGGTTTGCTGAATTGGATTTCGGTGTCAGCCGCCGGGAATCGGAGTCAAAGACCTATAAAGTGGCAAAGCCTACATTAACTATGCAGTGACACCGAATTATCCCGAATTATCACGTTAGAACGACAGCGCGGACGAGCTGATCAATTTGCTGGGGAGCGTGAATGGAAAAGCGTGCATACCTAACTTCGCTTCGTCCTGTGCTCGCAGCAATCACTCTCGTTGTCCCCACACCTGGAACACTCTGGGCAGGCTGAGGAGCGTCCGCGGGTCGTCGGTGAACCGGCTCAAATCATCAACGATCGACTGCAACTCCGCCTCGGTGGCCAGTTTCTCGGCCAGTATCGAGTCGGTAATGTTGATGAGCGTCAGCACGGGGATCTGCTTCCCCTCGCCAGACGCGAATGTAGGCTGGATCACGTTGATCTTTACGTTTCGCCACCCTGCGTCGAGCGCCATTCCATGGAGCTTGGGACCGATGTCCGCGTCCGCCCCCTGTCGCGCGGCCGCGGCCCGGTAAAGTCGCACAAATGCATCAAAACCACCGCAGTGCGGGTAGCAAAAGGAACTACCGGCTTCAATGTCTTCCACGACGGCCATGCCGCCGGGCCGGGCCGCATGCAGCATTTGCCGCAGCACGTGAAGAGGGTCGGCCAAATGAGTGAGGAGAAATCGGCAATAGATGCAATCGTACTGGGACTCCTCGACCCAATCTTGAACGTTTAACCTGCGAAACTGGACATTAGCCAGCCCCAACCGAGTGGCCGTCTGCCGCGCCAAGTCCAGTTTGATTTCATCCATGTCCACGCCGATTACATGTCCCCGGGGGCCGACCGCGGTGGCAAGTTGCAAGGTGACGTCCCCGCCGCCGCAGCCGAGGTCGAGGCACGTCATTCCCGGTGCAAGACCCGTCTCAGCCAGCAGCCGCGATGTCGTGGGCCACATCACGCGCGCCAGCACTTCGAGCCGTTTCTTTCCTTCAGCGCCGCCACGGATAATGTAGGTGCCAGATGTTTTCATTGTTGCTCGAATCCGCTGCTGAACGACTCCGCTCACCGGTCGGCCCACGCGGGAGGATACACGGTCCCCGAAGAGCCGTCAATCGCGTGGCCGGTCTGCTGCAGCCGATGGTTCGGCGTAGTTTATCTTGTACGTTCCCTTTGTTTTGCCACCTTGCCGCCCCTTCGCCCATCTCATCCAATACCACCGGCGCCTCTCGCACCCTCGCCAGGGGCCGAACCTCTCCCCCTCTGGATGCCTCACATGACGTACGCCGCCTGTCTCGCCCTCGCTATGATCTTCTGCGCCGTCGGCATGTCCGCCGCCGAGGTCAAAGCCCCACCCGGCAACTACGAGCACCTGAAACAGCTCGAGCCCCTCATCGGCGCCTGGACCGGCGAGTGGGTCATCTCGGAAGACCGTCCCACCGCGGGCATAAAGAAGGGTAAGAATCTCCCCGTCACCGTGACCTTCAAGTGGGACGTGAACAAGAGCGCCATCTTGACCCACGTTACGGCCGGGGAGCCCGGGTCCGCCCCCGTCTGGGGGATGATCTGGCTCATCGGCTGGGACACCGCCAACAAACGCATCGTCTGCTCCGCTTTTGAATTCACCGGCGGCCATGCTGTGATGCACGACTGGGAGATCAAGGGCGACAAGGTGACGTTCAAAGCCAAGGGCTCCCTCCCCGCCGGCAACAAGACCGCGTGGACCATGGCCTTCTCGGACATCAAAAAAGACTCCTTCTTGTGGCAGATGATCGACATGACGGTGGACGGAAAGGAAGTAGTAGAGCCAGGCCTTCTCATGAAATGGATGCTGAAGCGAGCCGAAGCCAAGTAACCCCGCCCCGGAACCGGGTCGCGGCCTCACCGCCGCGACCCCGGCCGCTCGCGCCCGTCCACTCGCACACACCGTCCTTCTTCGCTCGCCACTTCCAGCCCTTCAAGCGAGCTGACAGCTGCCACGCGTAGGCTGCCCTACAACTGCCCGCCCGACAGGACGCGCACGAATCCTACCGTACTGTTCGGCAGCGGCATCATCGAACGGCAACGAGGTGAACTGCTGCCGAAGCTGGTCGACACGCACGCCAGTGTTGGGCCGATGAACCGGGTCGGATCGTTCGACGCCGAACAACAATTCTCCCACGACCACGTAGCACAACACGATGTCGGTCTGCGTGTGAGCCTGAATCCGGGCAACAATCTGCAGTTGATTCTGCCGCAGCCAGCCAATGCAGGTATTGGTGTCGAGCAGATATGTCACGATAACGACTCCCGCGCTTCAAGGGGCAATTGCGGAGGTCGCTCGAACGTCGGATCGGTGATGCTCCCCGCCATCGACCGCACGAATGCACCCCACTCCGCTCGCGTCATTGGCTTGCCGGCCGCTTCGATCACCACACGCACCGGTCGATTCGCGTTCTCAATGCCAATTGGTACGTCCAGATGCAGAGTGCCATCGGCGCCGATGACGGACTCAACGACGATGTTACCCATGGTGTTTCTCCTCTTCCGGAATTGATATCATTTGTCCTGCGGCCATTGCCAATCGTCCAGGCGGCCGATGAAATCGTTGAACGGACTTCCCTCGTATCCGTCCTCAAATGGCGGCACCTTAAATTGCTCGAGCACTTTGAGCGTCTCGAAAACACCGGTCACGACTTCCGACGCCAGCATTTTCGCAAGGACCTCGCGATCAGCTGCGGACATTCGAGAGATCAGAACGTTTATCTCGTGCTGGTCGGATAGGTAATCGGTCGTCGCATTCTGATTCCAAACGCCGTCCCGCGCGTCGAGCGCCGATTTGTCCTTGACCGCTGTGGCACATATCGACCAACTCGTCGATAACGTCTCGGTCCGTCTTCGACTTTGGAATCGCCATCGGTGCGCCATTCGCTTAAGCCGCCGAACGATTAAGTTCAGCAGCGGGGCCGGCTGCAAAGACGTCATGCCTCGAAAAGCCGTGCTGCCGGCCCCGTCCGCTTCGGCGGCGACCGTCCCATGCTACCAGAACCGCCGCCACGGCCGCTTCATCTGCGGGCTCACAGTACCATAGTGGTGCAGTTCTTCCAGCGGTTCCGTCGGCCACGATACCGGAAGGGTGACGTTGCCTTCCAGTTCTGCGCCGATGAGGAGCGGCCGCCGGGCGAAGAAAAACTGCTCCGCTTGGGCGAACACCTTTCCCTCCCGGGCTCGAAACAGAATGACTCGGAGTTGCACGTAGTAGTATCCGGGCGAACGTTCGATACCGAAGTGGTGCTCAAACGTTGTTTCCCGTGACTCCATGTCGAGGTCCACTTGCTCAAAGACCTTGTCGCAGTTGGTTGCGGCTTCCGCGGGCGGGTCGCCGTTGTGCGGAGGCGGCGAATCGGGCTTAGCCACCGCGAAGAAGCAGAGGTTGATAATGAGCCCTCGATGCGGCGGAAGGCCCGTTATCAAAATCGCGCCTTCCCACTTGGCCATCGCATCTGTCCTCGCCGCCGAACGATAAGGGATCTATCCCGCATGCTCCGCCGGGGTGGACGTACTCCAGCCTCCGCGGCGAGCGGGCGGAGCATGCGCGATAGATCCCCGTTGAACTGAACCGCGTCCCCCGCGGCTATGGGCTTTCGATTCGGCCCCGCACCTTGTCCGCGCCATTGTGGAGCGGCGTTGGCCTGGAAGCAAGGGTTTTTCCACCGCCTCCCCCTTTCCCGGAGTGCGACAGCCGATCCCCGGCCGCCGGCCCGGCGTGGTTTTCCGCCCCGAACGCCGCCCGGCGCGCACCGTCGGCGGCGCGACGCCACGGCTGGCGCCTTCCACGGCGCCCATCGGCACTGGCGAGGCGTCCGCCGCGGTCCCACTTCGCCTGCCCAATCGCCCATCCGCGCGGTACACTCGGCGCTCGCCCCTGCGCCCCTTAGGCCGAGCCGCGCCGTGCCGAGTCCCGCTTCCCGCCGCTGTCCGCCGCAGGCCGACGTCCTGTCGGCGCGTCCGGCCCGCGCGCCGGCGCCGCTCGGCGTCCCTGAGCGTCCATTCGGGGTCAGGCCGACACACTGCCGTCGCGCGCCGTGTCGGCCTGACGGCCTGACCTACGACCGCGAGATGCGCCCATATCCGCCCGGAAATGGGCAGTGTGTTCACTCCTTCGATGCGACATTCCGGTCTCCCGGTCGGCGAGGACGGCGGGGGATTTGGACCCATAAAATGAATCCGTGCGACCCGCGAAAAAATGCGCCAAGGAAAACCGAACTCGCACCTGGAAGGGATTTCGGGGGCGAAAGCCCTCGCCCCCGACGACCGACTTGAACCATGAACTGTCGCATCATCCTGGTCCGCCCCCACTTCGCCGCCAACGTCGGCGCCGCCGCCCGCGTCCTGCGCAACCTGGGCGCGTCGGAGCTGGTGCTGATCGCGCCCGCCGCCGATCCACGCGATCCGGAAGCGCGACGGTTGGCCGCCCACGCCGGGGACGTGCTCGACCGCTGCCGCGTCGTCGCCGACCTGGGAGAAGCCGCCGGCGATTGCGTCTTCGTCGCTGGCACGTCGGCCCGCGTCGGCGGATTGATGCGGCGGCAATCGGTGGGGACGCCGGAAGAGGTGCTGGCTCGTCTGGCCGACGCCATGACGGCGGGGCCGACCGCTCTCGTCTTCGGTCCCGAGGCCGACGGCCTGACCACGGAGGAAACCTCGCGCTGCCACTGGCTCATCCACATCCCGGCCGATCCGGTTTATCCCGTGCTGAATCTCGCTCAGGCGGTGGCGGTGTGCTTGTATGAGCTGCGACGGCAGTGGCTGCGGCGTCAGGAAAACCCCCTCACCCCTCTCCCCCAAGGGGAGAGGGGTGAATCGACGGCGCCGGCGCCCTTCGTCGAGCAGGAGCGGATGTTCGCCCATTTGCGGGAGTCGTTGGAGCAAATCCATTTCCTCTGGGACGACAAGGCCGACGCCCTGATGCACGTCCTCCGCCATCTCATCGGCCGGGCGGGGCCGACGCTGATGGAGGTCGGGGTCCTGGAAGGGCTGGCCCGGCAAATCCGCTGGTACGTCGCCCATCACCCGCCGACCGAAAAGGGCGGATAAGCCGCTCCCCTGGCAGGTCATTCGCACATTCGTTAGAATTTCCCTTCACACACCCACCCTTGGGAATCCACCTGTGAAAGCACACAGCAACGAAGTGAAACCGTCGCGCCGCGATCTGCTCAAGGGCGCCGTGGCCGGGGCGGCCGGCGTCGGCGCGATGCACGTGCCGATCCTGGATGCTTACACCGGCCCCGCCGCTGGCGTCTACCCAGCGACCGAAGCCCGGCCCGCTGACTTCGACTTCACCCGAAGCTCGGCGGCTCTGGAAGCGGATCAGGTGATCGACAGCGCCTGCCAATTCTGCAACTCGCTCTGCCGGCTCAAGGTCTTCCTCAAGGCCGGCCGCATCATCGACGTGCAGGGCGAGACGGACGATCCGGTGCAAGCGGGCGGCCTCTGCGTCAAGGCGGATATCATGACGCAATTGGTCTACAATCGGTTCCGGCTGAAACAGCCGCTGAAGCGCACGGGCGGCGGCAAGGGATCGCCGGACTCCAAATTCGAGCCGATTTCTTGGGACGAAGCGCTCGAAACCATCGCCAAGAAATTCCTCGCCCTCCGCGACGCCGGCGAAGCCCGCGCCATCGCCAACAAAACGTCGGGCCGACTGCTGCGCGGGACCGGCTCCGTGGTCGGTCGGTTCTTCAGCCTGCTGGGCAGCCCCAACGACACCGACGTCGGCCCGGTCTGCAACGACGCCGGCGGCGACGCCCTCGGCTGGACCTTCGGTCTGGGCAACTTCACCAACGGCTACGGCATCGACGCCGCCACGGGCAAACAGGACCTTGGATCGGCCAAATTCTTCCTTTTCCTCGGCACGAACCAGGCCGAGACGCATCCCGTCACCTTTTCGTATCTCTTGCGCGAGCGCGCCAAGACCAAGGCGCCGCTCGTCGTCGTCGATCCGCGGCTGACGCCGACCGGCGCCCAGGCCGACGACTGGATCGCCCCCAAGCCGCACACCGACCTCGCCCTCGTGCTGGCGATCCTGTACCACGTCGTGACGAAGGAAATGTACGACAAGGCGTTCGTGGAGAAGTGGGTGGTTGGCTTCAAGGAGCTGGAGGCCCACCTGCGTGAGAACAAATACACGCCGGAATGGGCCGACGGCGTGACCGACGTTCCGGCCGGCCGGATCCGGCGGTTGGCCGAGCAGTATGCGGCCGCCAAGCCGGCCGCCATCTTCTGCAACGCCGGCATCTCGCACCAGCTCAACGCCTTCGACACGTACCGGACGTTGGCCTTCCTGGCCGCGATCACGGGTAACGTCGGCGTCAACGGCGGCGGCTGCAATTTCATGCACAACACCTGGCCGGGCGGCCTCAATCTGCCGCCGGTCAAGGAAGCGCTGCCCAAAAAGGACGTCGCCCTGCCGGTCGGCCCCGACTACTTCGCCGAGTCGATCCTCACCGGCAAGCCGTATGCGCTTCAAGCACTGATCACGGAAGGCAACCCGATCCTCGGCTGCGCCAATACGGCCAAGGTGCGCGAGGCGTTTACGAAGCTGCCGTTCTACGTCTTCACCGGCCTGTTCACGGAGGAGGCCGCCTACTTCGCGGATATTATTCTTCCGGTTTGCAGCGGCTTCGAGTTTGAAGGCGTCTACATGCGCCGCGACGACCGCTCCATCCGTTGGCAAAAGCAAGCCGTGCCGCGCGTCGGCGAGTCGAAGACCGACCCGGAAATCTGGATCGACCTCGGCGCGGCGATGGCCAAGCTCGACAAGAAGAACCCGCCGGAATTCTGGACCAACAACCTGCGGGCCGAGTGGAAGGACTACAAGAAGCTGTGGGCGACGTTCGTGGCCAACACGCCCGGTATGGGCGGCATGACGCAGGAACGCATGGAGAAGCGCACCGAGCCGCTGCGCTGGCCCTGCCCCAACGAGAAGCACGCCGGCGTCAGCACGCTCTACCTCGATCATCCGTCCTGGTACGAGGCGGCCGAGGCGCTTGACCCGGCCAACAAGGGCAAGCGCTTCCTCACGTCCAGCGGCAAGATCGAAATTTATACCGCCGACATGGATAAAAAGCTGGCGACCGTCGGCCACACCGCCTTGCCGATCTTCTACACCCACCCCGAAGTGACGGGAAAGAACCCGACCATCGAGTACCTCCTGGAACTGGCGCCGAACCCGGTGAATCCCGGCGCCCTGACAAGGCCGGTGAAGCTGGGCGGCCTGTCCACCGGCGCGGTTCACGAGAAGTTCCCGCTCATGGGCATGATCGGCCGGCCCAGCGTGGTGCATTTCGCCGGCGTGACGCAATGGACCTATCTCGGCAAGCAGCTCAACGGCGTCCGCCTGATTCAGATTCATCCCAAGACGCTGGCCCGATTCGGTCTGGAAGCGGGCGCCGAGGTCGTCGTCGAAAGTCCGCGCGGGCAGATCAAGGGAACGGCGCTGTCGTGGAAAGGCATCCGCGAGGACTCCATTTTCGTGCCCAACACCTTCGGCCCGATGCAGAAGGAAGCGGAAGAGCTAGGGACGCCGCTCTACGAGCCGGCCAACCTGCTGACCGACGACCGCCATTTCGACAACCTGTCGGGGCAGCAGGCGTACAAATGCTTCGCCTGCCGTGTGCGGCCGGCCTGATTCCCGATGAAACGATTCGATATGTGCTTAATCCGCGTCGAGGCTCCGCAGCAGTTCCAGGACCCTCGCTTCGATCAGGCGCCGCACCTCCCGGAACTGCTCGGGCGGCATCGCCTTGGGGTCGGGGATTTGCCAGTCGATGCGCCGCCGGGCGCGGACCAGGGGACAGGCGTCGCCGCAGCCCATCGTCACGGCGGCGTCGAATTCCTGGCCGTTGAACGCCTCCAGCCCTTTCGACGTGTGCGCGGCCAGGTCATAGCCGACTTCTCGCATGGATTCGACTGCCCGGGGATTCACGCGACCCGACGGTTGGGAACCAGCGCTGAAAGCCTCCACCGTACCGCCGCCGTGGATGCGGGCGAACGCCTCCGCCATCTGGCTGCGGTTGGAGTTTTCGATGCAGACGAAAAGGATCCGTTTGGGGGCCGTGGTCATCGAACCGGCTCCTGCTGGACGGGGCGACAGCAGCACCCCTTGTCCTGAACGCACCGGCAGCCGAACACGCTGGCCAGCGCGCCGAGAATTGGGGCCGTCAGGTAAATCCAGACGGAATCGAGGCGCAGCGACACGAGCGCCGGCGCCAAGGATCGGGCCGGGTTCATGGAGGCCCCCGAGATGGGACCGGCGAAGAGGGCCTCCAGAGCGATGACGGCGCCCACCGCGATGCCGGCCATGACGCCCTTCTCCTTGGGGCCGGTCGAAACACTGAGGATGACGAACATGAGGATAAAGGTCAGAACGGCCTCCAGCACGAAGGACTGGACGGCGCCGCCGGCCGGCAGCGTCGCGCCGAGGGTTGCATGAGACGGAAACAGCAGCCGCAAACCGAGGCTGGCAAGGATCGCTCCGGCAAACTGGCAGGCGATGTACGGCGCGACCCAGCGGCCGTCGAAACGGCGGGCGGCGAAGAATCCCAATGTGACGGCCGGGTTGAGGTGGGCGCCCGACACGTCGCCCACGGCGTAAATCATCGCCAGGACCACCAGGCCGAACGTCAGGGCGACGCCGACATGGGACACGGCGCCGGCGCTGACGTCGTCGATGACGACGGCGCCGGTCCCGGCGAATATCAACGTGAACGTGCCGACGAACTCGGCGGCCAGTTTGCGCATGCAGCCCTCGCAACGAAGCGGCACGGTCGTTTCCAGTGATTGTAGCGAGCCGTCGGCGCCGGCCAAAGTAGTCCCTGGAAGTGCGGGCGATCATTCGCAAGTCCATTAGATTATCGCGCTGGGACTGCCGATAACGAATCCCGGCGGGCGATTTTATCCATACAACCGGCAAACTCCGCGCAAACCACCGTGCGTCTGGGGAATTCCGGCGGGATTTGTACAAGTCGCCGCTTGTGCGGGGAATGAAACCATGTCCAGACGGTTGCTGTCGGCGTCGGTTGCTGCGTCGGTGCTGCTGCTCGGCTGGCTTGCCGGTCGCGCGTCGGCCGAGGGCGCCTGGAGCCCGTTTCCGTGGGAGACCGTATCCTACGACGACCCGCAGCCGCCAGCGCCGGCCAATCCCCCAGCGACGCCGGATCAGCCTCCGCAGCCTCCGGGCAGCAGCAGTCCCCGGCCGGGACTGACGGAGGATGTGCGGACGCCGCCCGTCCCAACCGGAGCGCCCGCCGGTCCCCCGTTTAGTCTCACGTGGGGCGGCCAGTACCGCATGTTGCCCAACGCCAGCAATTTCCCCTTCCAGCCGGCGACGATCGCCGGCACGCAGCAGGACCAGTGGTTCGTCAACCAGCGCATGCGCCTCTGGGCGTCGGTCAACCCGAACGACCATGTCGAGGGGTACATTCAATTCCAGGTCGGCGGCTTCAACTGGGGCGACAACACCGAGTTCCCCAAGACGTTCGTCGGCTTCTTTTCCCCGCCGGGCGACACGCTGGGGATCGAGCTGCGGCGCGGCTGGGTGGCGTACACGGACGAGGATTGGGGCAAGGCGCGGGTCGGCATTCTGGACTGGCACGACCGTTTCGGCGACACGATGGCCAGCTCCGATTATGAATTCGACGTGGCCGGCGTGGACTGGACCGTAACCGTCAAGGACCTGAACGATCTGAAGCTGATTTTCGGCGCGTTCCAGCTGTCGGACCTGCCGCTCATTACGACCATCGCCAGCACGCCTGGCTCGCACACCTCCGACCTGTTCACCGTGGACGGCGACCTGCCGATCGAGGAGAAGTCGTCCATCGGCGCCAGCGCCTACTTCCTGGTGGATCACGGCGACTATTCGTATCCAACATTCGCGCCTTACGGAGAGTCCTGGGACATGTGGTTCGGCCTCCGCGGCAAGACGGACCTAGGGGACGCGTTGCCGCTGAACGGCTTCGTTCTGCTCAACACCGGCGAGCGCACCGACACGGGCGGCGTAACGGTTTTCCGGCACACCGGCTGGGCCGGCAAGGCGGAGGCCGGCCCGCTGCCGATTGGGCCTGGCAAGTTCAGCGCCCAGGCGCTCGCTTCCACGGGCAGCAGCCATCCCGGCGTCGGCGACGACGACGAGTTCCGCACCCTGGCCCAGACCTACCGCGACAACTTCGGCTCGCAGGGTTACTGGAGCTATCTCTATCTGACCTCGCCGAACGGCCCGGCCGACGTGAACGACCTCGGCGTGAGCTTGCAGAATCGCGGGTTCGGCCTGATGACGGTGCAGGCCAAATACGACACGCCCCTGACCTGCAAGCTGACCAGCACCGAGGCGGCCGGCTGGCTTTCCTCCACTGCCCGGAACCCGACGAGCAACGCCTGCTATATGGGTACGGAACTGGCGCAGCAGTTCACCTACGACTTCGGCGGCGGCCTGAAACTGGACACCGGCTTCGCGTATTTGTTCACCGGCGACTTCTACCGTCCGACTCCCACAGGCCCGACGCCGCACAATCTGTATGAAATCTTCGCCCGGCTGCAACTCGAATTCTGAGGCGACGACCCTTGAGGCGACACCCATGACACGCTTGCGATTCATTCTGATCGGCGGATTCCTCGGAGCGGGCAAGACGACGACGCTGGCCCGGCTGGCCCGGCATTATGCGGGGCAAGGCCGGCGCGTCGGCTTGGTGACGAACGACCAGGCCCAGGACCTCGTGGACACGAACAGCTTGCGAGCGCAGGGCTTCGCCACTGAGGAGGTGGCCGGCGCCTGTTTCTGCTGCCGTTTCGACGACCTGGTCGGCAAGGTCGGCCGGCTCGAAGCCGGCGAACGGCCTGATGTGATCCTGGCCGAGCCGGTCGGCAGCTGCACCGATCTCGTCGCCACCGTCGTCCAGCCGCTCCGCGACCTGTACGGCGACCGCTTCGAGGTCGCTCCCTACGCCGTTCTGTTCAAGCCCGACCAGGGGCTGCGCATCCTGCGCAATCAATCGAGGTCCGGATTCTCGCCGAAAGCCGGCTACATTTTCCGCAAACAGCTCGAAGAAGCCGACGCCATCGTCCTGAACCGCATCGATGAGATGACGGACGAGGTACGGGCGGAATTGGCCGAATTGACGACGAAAGCCTATCCAGGAACGCCGGTATTGCAAATGTCGGCGAAGACCGGGCAGGGTTTCGAAGCGCTGACCGAATTGCTCGATCAGCAGGGCGCCTTCGGCCGGAAGATTCTTGACATCGACTATGACGTGTATGCGGCGGGCGAGGCCGAGATGGGTTGGTTGAACGCCGCGGTCGTGGTAAAGGCCGGCCAACCAT
>DATKHW010000216.1:0-14559 GCA_035546275.1 Gemmataceae bacterium | reverse complement strand
GGTTCGTACCGGGAAATGATCGAGGCCGAGTCGCGTCTGCCGGCCAACGAGCGCATCGACTTCGTCGCCGTCGCCACGCCCAACCACACGCACTTCGAGATCGCCAGGGCCTTCGCGGAGGCCGGCTTCAACGTCATGTGCGACAAGCCGCTGACCTTCGATTTGGCCCAGGCGGAAGAGCTGCTCAAGGTGGTGCAAAAGGCCGGAGTCGTCTTCGGCGTCACGCACAACTACACCGGCTACCCGATGGTCCGCCAGGCCCGCGACATGGTCAAAGCGGGGGAACTCGGCGAGATCAAGGCCATCCGCGCCTCTTACATCCAGGGCTGGCTCTGCACGCGCCAGGAGCGCGGCGGCATGTTGGAAAAACAGGCCGGCTGGCGCACCGATCCGAAGAAGTCCGGCGCCGCCGGCTGCTTCGGCGACATCGGCACCCACGCCTACAACCTCGGCCGGTTCATCACCGGCCTGCTGCCCGATCAGGTGTCCTGCCATTTCAAGACCTTCGTTCCCAACCGCGAGCTGGAAGACTACGGCACGGCCGTCATTAAGTACCAGAACGGCGCGCTCGGCACAGTCACCGCGTCTCAGATCTCGCACGGCCGGGAGAACGACCTGTGGATTGAGGTGGACGGCGTGAAAGCGTCGCTGGAGTGGCATCAGGAGAATCCGAATTCCATGATCGTCCGCTCCGGCGGCAAGCCGCACCAGATCTACGCGCGCGACCCCAATTCCACCTACATCACGGCGACCGCCAAAGGTTCCTGCCGCCTGCCGAGCGGCCACCCCGAGGGATTTTTCGAGGCGTTCGCCAACGTCTACACTGCGGCCTTCGACGACATGGCCCGCCGCGCGACCGGCCAGAAGGTGGAGGCCGCCCACAGCCTCTACCCCAACATCAACGACGGCGTCGAGGGCATGAACTTCATCACGCAATGCGTGGCCAGCGCCCACAAGGATGGGCACTGGCTGTCGCTGAAGCATGAGGCCGCCCGATCGTAAGGATGAAGGCTAAATGATGAATATTCGGGATACATCATTCATCGTTCCTCATTCATCCTTTGCTTGTACGACACCCAAGGGAGCAAACCATGTTGCATCAAATCCGGACGGCGGTAGTCGGCGCTGGCTTCATCGGCCCCGTCCACGTCGAGGCGCTGCGGCGGCTAGGCGTGACGGTCACCGGCATTCTCGGCGTCGATGACAAGGAATCGACGTCGGCGCAGCAGAAGCTCGGCCTGCCGCGGGCTTACAAGAACATCGACGAAGTGCTTGCCGACAAGAACGTGGACGTCGTTCACTTGCCGGTGCCCAACGTGCTGCACTATCCGCTGGCCAAGAAGGCGCTACTTGCCGGCAAACACGTCTTGTGCGAAAAGCCGCTGGCCATGAATGCGAAGGAATCAGCCGAGCTGGTCGAGCTGGCGCGAGGCAAAAAACTGGCCGCGGCCGTCTGTTACAATGTCCGCTTCTACCCGCTCAACCTCGAAGCGCGCGACATGGTGCGCCGCGGCGACGTCGGACAGATTTACCATGTCAACGGCAGCTACACGCAGGATTGGCTCTATTTCGACACTGATTACAACTGGCGCGTACTGGTCGAACAGGGCGGCGAGCTGCGGGCAATCTCCGACATCGGCACGCACTGGATGGACCTGATCGCCACGATCACCGGTCTGGAAGTGGAATCCGTCTTTGCGGACCTCCAAACGGTCCATCCCATCCGCAAGCGGCCCAAGGGCGAGGTGCAAACCTACACCGGTAAGATGCAAGGTCCGATGGAGCATGAGCCGGTCGCCATCAGCACGGAGGATTACGGTGCCGTCATGTTCCGCTTCAAGGGCGGCGCCAAGGGCACACTGCACGTCTCGCAGGTCACGGCCGGCCGTAAGAACTGCCTGCGTTACGAGATCGCCGGCGCCAAATGCTCCTTGGCATGGAACAGCGAGGCGCCCAACGAGATGCGCATCGGCCACCGCACCAAGGCGAACGAGAACCTGGTCCGCGATCCGTCGCTGCTTTCGGACCTGGCGCGCCACTTCTCCACCTATCCCGGCGGCCACAACGAAGGCTTCCCCGACGCCTTCAAGGGCTGCTTCCGCGCCTTGTACGAATACATCGACCGCGGCGACTTCACGGCCAAGCCGCTCTACCCAACCTTCGCCGACGGCCATCACTCCATCGTGCTGTGCGACGCCATTCTCAAGAGCCATCGCGAACAGCGCTGGACGCCGGTGTAAAGCCGTGACCTGTGGCCGGTGACCAGCGGCTGTGGTCGCTGTTCACAGGCCACTGTTGAAGAAACCTCGCCTCCAAGGTACAATTGCGACCATTCCCTACGAGGCCTCGCCGGGCCGCCCGCCGGCCGGCTACAGGAGTTGTGTACGTGCAAATCAAGATCGCCGCGCGACACGGGCACTTGAACGAGGCCACGCAGCAGCACATCCGCGACAAGGCCGAGCGACTGCTTACCTTCTTTGAGCGCCTGACCATGATCGAGGTCACCGTGGACCTCAAGGCCACCGTGGAGCGGAAGGACGTCAAGATGGTGGAAATCGTCGTCCAGGCCGAGCACAAGCACGACCTGGTCGCTCGCGAGCAACACGCCGATCTGATTGCCGCCGTGGACCTGGCGGTGGATAAACTGGAAGGCCAGCTGCGCCGCTACAAGGAAAAGATCCAGGATCACCGCCGCACGCCGTCCACCGGGCGCGTGGCAGGCGCTCCCGCTGCCGAGGAACCTACCGACCAGTGACGGAGGATCGCTACCATGCGCATGTCCGATTTCGTGGTGCGCGAAGCCATTAACCCCAATCTCACGGCCGTCAACAAAGAGGGCGTGATCCGGGAGATGGCGGCCAGTCTCCGTGCGGCCGGCTGCTTCCGCGAGGCTGACCTCGACGACGTCGTGCGTGCCATTCTCAAGCGCGAGCTGCTCGGCTCCACCGGCATCGGCCGGGGCGTCGCCATCCCCCACACCAAGCACAACAGCGTCGAGCGCCTCGTCGGCACCGTCGCCGTCTCGCACACCGGCGTCAGCTTTGAGAGCCTCGACGGCGAACCGGTCCAGGTCTTCGTCCTGCTGATCTCGCCGCAGGACCGGCCCGGCGACCATCTCCGCGCCCTGGAAAACGTCTCCCGCTGTCTCCGCGACGACAACTTCGTCAAGGCGCTGCGGGCGGCGGAAACGCGCGACCAGATCTGGGCCTTGCTGGAAAAGTACGACCGTTAGCTGACGCTGCGGCCGCGTTTCCCCTGAGACGCTATGGAAAGCTGCACTTTGCGGCGCCAATTCGTTCTGACCAACCGGCAGGGTCTCCACATGCGCCCCTGCGGCGCCCTGGCGGCGGTCGCCGCCCGCTTCCAGAGCAAGGTGACCGTGTCGCGGGCCGGCAGGGAAGCCAACGGTAAGAGCATCCTCGACCTGATGACACTCGGCGCCCCACAGGGGACCGAATTAATGGTGGAAGTCGAGGGGCCGGACGCCCAGGAAGCTCTCGACGCGCTGGCCGGCGTGTTCGACCGCGTGCTGCAAGGGGAGTTTGAAGAAAAAGACGACTAGACCTGTCCGTTGTCCGTTGTCCGTTGTCAATGGTCCGTTGCCGGCCGCTGCTTATTGGTCGTCGCTGACGAGAATCGGCCGTCGGCAAGAAAATGGGTTCCCGACTGACAACGGACAGCGGACAACGCTCCACGGGCGATCATGGACATCAAACGCGGAATCGCCGTCTCTCCCGGCGTCGCCATCGGGCCGGCTTTGGTGCTGGACACCGAATGGTTTCGCATTCCCCAGCGCGTCGTCGAGCCGGAACACATCGAAACGGAGGTTGGCCGCTTCCGCCAGGCTTTGGAAGACGCCGTTCGTGAAGCCCGTGAAACGCAGCAGGCCGTCAACGCCAAGCTCGGCGCGCAGTACGGCGCCATCTTCGGCGCCCACGCCCTTATGCTCGCCGACCCGGCGTTGCAGCGCGACGTGAACGCGCTGATCCGGGACCGCGGCTTTGCCGCCGAGTACGCCGTCCATCACGTGCTGCACCGTTACGCTCAGGCGCTGGAAAGCATTGAGGCGGGCCACATGGCCAGCCGTGTCTCCGACATATCCGACCTGGAAAAGCGTCTCATCAGCCTCCTCCGCGGCCAGCGCCGCGAGCAGCTGCGCCACCTCGCCGAGCCGGTGATCGCCCTGGCCCACGACCTGACCCCCAGTGAAACGGCGTCGCTGGACACCAAGCACGTCCACGCCTTCGCCACGGAGGCCGGCGGCCGAACCAGTCACACCGCCATTGTGGCTGGCGTCCTCGAAATCCCGGCCGTGGTTGGTCTGGGCCCCTTCACCGCCGACGTGGCCGACGGCGTCCTCGTCATCGTGGACGGCAACCAGGGCCTGCTCCTGATCGATCCCGACGAGGAGACGCTGGCCCAGTACAAGCGAGCCCGCCGCAATTTCCGCCGCCATGAGGCCAAGCTCCTGGAGCTGCGCGACCGGCCGGCCATCACCCGCGATGACGTGCGCGTTCATTTGTACGGCAATATTGAGTTCCCGCACGAGTGCGCCCACTGCCTCGACCGCGGCGCCGAGGGCGTCGGCCTGTACCGCACCGAGTTCCTCTATTTGGGCAAGGAATCCGACCCCACCGAAGACGAACACCTTGAAGCGTACCAAGCGGCATTGCATGCGTTGGGGCCGAAACGGCCGCTAGTGATCCGCACGGTCGATCTAGGGGCGGACAAGTTTCCGTCGCACGCCGGCGGCCATCCGGAGCGCAACCCGTTCCTGGGATTGCGCAGCGTACGGCACTGCCTTCAGAATTTGGCCTTGTTCAAAACGCAGATGCGTGCCATCTTGAGGGCGAGCGCTTTCGGGGACGTGCGCGTCATGTTCCCGATGATCAGCACCTTGCTGGAACTGCGTCAGTGCAAGATGATCCTGGCCGAAGTCAAGGAAGACCTCGAAGACGAGGGCGTGGCGTTCAACGCCCAAATGCCGGTCGGGACCATGATCGAAGTGCCGTCGGCGGCGATCCTGGCGGAGCCGTTGGCTCGCGAAGTGGATTTCTTTTCCATCGGCACCAACGATCTGATTCAATACACGCTGGCGGCTGACCGCAACAACGAAGCGGTGGCCGGCCTGTACAACGCCGGCGATCCGGCGGTGCTGCGATTGATCGACTCCGTGGTGCGAGCCGCCCGGAAAAACGGCACGGCCGTTACGGTGTGCGGCGAGATGAGCGGCGACCCATTGTATACGCTGCTGCTGCTGGGGCTTGGCCTGCGCCACCTGAGCGTGCCGCCGCACAGTATCCCAGAGGTGAAAATGCTCATCCGCTCCGCCACCCTGGACGCTGCGGTCGAAACCGCCCGTGAAGCTTTGCGCCTGGACACGGCGCGTGATGTGAACAATTACTTGCGGGAACAGACCCGACGCATCCTCCCGTCGTCGAGGGACGACGGCTGAGGGATGAAGGATGAACGAGACGACCGCGGCTTTTTCGCCTGGCTCCCCGAATGCGGCTTGCTCGCGGGCTGGGGTCGGCGCCACAGAACAAGCGGATTCCTCTTCTTCCTTTCCGACCGGACGTTGACCCGACGGCAGCGGCCGCACAGTGTCGGCGGCCCCCCGGCGCCTGTTCCCCACACGCAGGGGATGCCTCGCGCATGGCGCCCGAACCGACGCCGATCCTGGCTCCTCCCATTCCCGGTCCCATTTCCCCCACTCGTGACAAGCTGCGCCTTCGCTTTCGCAAGGACGCCGCCCTGCGCATGCTCAGCCACCACGACCTGATGCGGTGTTTCGAGCGGATGCTGCGTCGTGCCGTGCTGCCAGTGCGCCAGTCGCAGGGCTTCCATCCCAAGCCGCGGCTGGTCTTCGCGCTGTCGCTTCCCCTGGGCGTGATCGGCTGCGAAGAGGTGGTCGAGCTGGAATTGGAAGAAATCCTGCCGCCGGAAGAAGTCTGCGAACGCCTGAAGCGCCAGGCGCCGCCCGGTCTGGAAATCCTAAGCCTGCGCCGCATCGGCGTCAAAACCGGCGCCCAGGTCCATTCGCTGACGTACCGGATCGCCATTACCGCCGATCGAGCCGCCGAGGCGAGACGGCGCGCGGCAGAGGCACTGGCTGCGTCCGAATGCTGGACGGAGCGTTCGCGGCCGGCGCCGCGGCGCGTCAATCTGCGGCCGTGGATCGTGGACGTCCGTTTCTGTGGCGCAGCCGCCTTGGAAATGGAACTGTGTTTAACCCCCGCCGGCACGGCCCGCCCTGAAGAGGTGCTGGACCTGCTCGGCCTTTCTGATTTACTCGAAGCCGGCGCCGTGCTGGAACGGTCGCGGCTCACACTAAAGGATGAAGGATGATGGATGAAGCATGAACAAGGCGAGTCTTGATTCATTCTTCATCCTTCATCCTTCATCCCTCCCAAGCGGAAGGGAACGCATGAAAAAAGAAATGCTCATCAACGTCGCCCAGCCGGAGGAATGCCGGATCGCCATTCTCGAAGACGGCGTCCTCCAGGAACTCTATGTGGAACGAACCAGCCACGAAAACTACGTCGGCAATATCTACAAGGGCCGCATCGTCAACATCGAGCCGAGCATCCAGGCCGCGTTCGTGGACTTCGGCGTCGGCCGCAACGGCTTCCTGCACGTTTCCGACGTAGAGCCGACGTATTACCGCCACTTGGAGGAGCGGCGCGACCGCGGCGACCGGGGGCGCGATCGGGATCGGGGTCGGGATCGCGGCCATGATCGGGAGCGGGATCGTCCGCGTCGGCCGGCCCCGCTGGAGCGCGAAGAGGAACCGGCGCCTGCGCTGGAGGAAATGCCGCCCATTGAGGAGCCGCGCGAGGAAATCCAGGCGCCGGAGGGCTTCGCGGCTGCATTCCTGGGGTTTGAAGCACTGACGGAATCGCCGCCCTCCGAGCTCGTCCCATCGGAGCAGCAAACGGAGGAGCCGCAAGCAGCGGAACCCGTCGCGGAGCCGACGGCGGAAACCCCCGCGCTAACGGCCGCCCCGGGAACCGAGATCGAAGAGGAACCGGCCAAGGGCCGGCGCCGATCGCGCGGCGGCTCGCGCCGGCGTCGCGGTAGCGCGGCCACACCAGAGGAATCGCGGGCCGATAGTCCGAAATCGGAGCCCGAGGAGCCGCCGTCGTCGCAGCCGATGGAATCCGCCGAGCGGCGCACCACCGACCGCGACGACCCCTTTGATTCCGGTCCCGGCGGCGGCGTTGACGACGACGACCTGTTTTTCTTCCCGCCGCGCTCCGAACCGGCTGCTGCGCCCGCTCCCCAAGCGGAAGCGGAGCCGGAACCGGAGCCCCCGATCCCGCCGCCGGCCCAGTGGACGCCGCCCGAACCGCCGCCCGAGCCGTCGTTCGTTCCGCGGCCTCGGGGGGAGCGCGGCGAGCGCCGACCAGCCGGCCGACAGCGGCCGGCGCGCGGTAATATCGAGGATGATCTCGCCGCCGACCTGGACGCGCTGGACCTTGAGGAAGGCGAGCCAGGCACGTCCGTCCCCGAAGACGAAGCGCTCGCCCCGGCGCCTGAACCGGTCGAGACGGCGGAGGATGATTTCGAGCAGCGCCTGGCGGAGGACCTGGACGAAGCGATGCCGCCGCCGCGGGACCGCGGCCGCCGGGACGACCGCGGCCGGCGCGACGATCGCCGGGGCGGCCGGCGCGACGATCGGCGCGGCGGCGGCCGGCGCGACGACCGCGATCGAGGCCGGCGCGGCGGCCGGCCGGGAATGAGCCGCGACAAGCCGCTGATTCAAGACATCTTCAAGCGCGGCCAGGAAGTGCTGGTCCGCGTCATCAAAGAGGGGCTCGGCACCAAGGGTCCGACGCTCAGCACATACCTCAGCATCCCCGGCCGCTACCTCGTCATCATGCCGCACATCACCGGCATCCGCGTCTCGCGCAAAATCGAGGACGACGAACATCGGCGGCGGATGCGCGAGCTGTTCAGCGACCTGAAACCGCCGCGAGGCATCGGCTTCATCCTGCGGACGGCCGCGGTGGACAAGAACAAAAAAGACCTGCAACGCGACCTGGCCTACCTGTCGCGGCTGTGGCAAGTGATGGTGCGGCGCGTCAAGAAGATGCCGGCGCCGGCCGAGATTTATCAAGAAAGCGATATGATTACGCGGACCATCCGCGACAACTTCACCGCCGACATCGACTCCGTCTGGATCGACGACCCGGCCGCCTACGAGCGGGCCAAGGAGTTCTGCGAGATCGTCATGCCGCGCTACGCCTCGCGGCTGAAGCTCTACGACGGCAAGGAGCCGCTGTTTTACAAATACCGGATCGAGGAAGAGATCCACAAGATTCAGCAGCGCAAAGTACCGTTGCCGTTCGGCGGCTCGATCGTGATTGAGCAGACCGAGGCGATGGTGGCGATCGACGTCAACAGCGGCAACTTCCGGGCCGACCGGCAGGACGCCGAAGAAACGGCCTACCAGATGAATTTGCAGGCGGCAAAGGAAATCGCCCGCCAGCTGCGGCTGCGCGACCTGACCGGCATCATCGTCAACGATTTCATCGACATGCGAAGTCTGTCGCATCGAGCCGGCGTGGAGCGGGCCTTCCGAGAGGCGCTGAAGCGCGACCGGGCGCGGTCCAAGATCCTCAAGACCTCCGCGTTCGGCCTCATTGAGATGACGCGGCAACGAACGCGGCAATCGCTCAAGCGGAGCGTCTATCAGGACTGCCCGCACTGCCACGGCATGGCCCAAGTGAAGACGTGCGAGAGCATGAGCCTGGACGTGGTGCGTCTGTTGCAATTGGCGGCGTGCCGCGACCAGGTGCAGAGTATCGAGGTGCGCGTGGCGCCCAGCGTGGCCGACTATCTGCTGAATCGCAAGCGGCGCGAGATCGCCAAGCTGGAGGCAGGCGGTACGCTGCAAATTCACATCCAGGGCGTGCCGGGGGCGCCAGCCGAGCTGCTCGATCTGCAGTGCCTGGACAAGAACGGCAATGAAGTGAAGGTCCTGGCGCCGGAACCGCCGCCCCAGCGACCGCGGCGGTAATCGGACCAGGACGCAACCGAGAGAGATCGCATTTGTCTCTCGATTGCGGCCTGGTCCGCGGCAGCCGGTTATGCGATCCGCTTAGAACGCGAAGCGGAACACGCTGAAGAAAGCAAACGCGGCGTAAGCGTCCAGCCCTGTGACGTCCACCGGCAGCGCCAGCGACGCCCGCGTCTCCAGCCGCAGCGTCGAGCCGTCGTCGGTCGTCACCGCCACGTTGGGGAACAGGTGCTCCGTGGCTTCCTGCGCGTTCGGCAGGCTGCCGACCTCGAATTTCGAGTCCGGCGTAAAGCTGTTTACCGTCCCACCGATCAAAGGCGCGATCGACAGCACGGTCTTCACCGTCGGTCGCGGGTCGTCATAGGAGATGGAGATGAACTCCTTGGGCAGCGCGGACAACGATTTCTGCACGCGCTGGCTCGGCTTCCACGCCGTCATATCCCCCTTGGCCCGAAGAATGTAACCCTGCACCTGCTGTGGATACAACGCGATCACCAGCCAGTCCTTGTAGATCACGTAGGACGGCACGAAAATGAAGCCCTGCTGCTGGACGTGGACTTCGCGCATCTCCACGCCGTGATACATCTTCCTTTTGAGCGTGACCTCGGCGCCGCTGACCTTGCCCAGCCCCTTGACCGCCTGATCGAGCGCGTCCTGGAGCTTCTTGGCGTCCTTGACGCGGAACATCACCGTTTGTCCCAGCGACAGCGGCCCCTCCGAAGGCGAGTTGTAAAACACCACCTTGTCGCCGAGGGAATCGATCAGGTCGTGCCGCAGGTCCACGCCCAGAGCGTCGTTGGCGGCCTTGGCGAACCCCTTAACGTTGGCGACCTGATCGGGAGCAGCGATGGCGAAGGCGTCCTCGGCGCCGAGATAGGCCGTATCGTAAAACGCGGCAGGATCGAAATTGGTCATCGACCAGCTGATGACGTCGGGCGGCAACGGCGGCAGATCGGCCAGCGTGAACGGCTTGCCGTTGAGCAGCGTCAGCAGGCCCTTTCGCGGACCGGGCATGTCCCATTCCACCAGTCCGCGCTCGGAATCGCCGTCGAAACCGGAGTAAAAAACCAGGCTCTTGAGACCGTCCAGGCCAAGGTCCTTGATGAGCTTGTCGAACTCCTTGCCGCGCGACGCGGCCAGCTTGCTCATCGCCGCCACGTCGACGAAGGCGCGGGCGCTGGTTTCGAACTTGTCGAAGCTCTTGACTCGCTGAAACAGCGGATTGCCGTCCAGGCGGGGGCCGGGCTGGTGCATTCGTTTGAGCATCTCCTCTGGTTTGTCCGAGCCAAGCGCCAGCACGGCGTTCTTGCCTTCCTGCCACCAGGTCGCGTAAACGATGGATTCGCCGATGTAGTGTGCGGTGATATCGCCCGATTTAATATCCTTGACGGGCAGCTTATTGAGCGCGGCGACAAGGCGCAGTGCGGCCGCCAGGGGTTCGGGCTTGGGGCCGGAGTCGGGCAGGATGAGCGTCGCCTGCCAGTCCGGCCCATCAATGTTGCGTATCTCCCCGGCGAGAATGAAGCCGCTCTTGGAAAGGCCCGGCAGCAGCTGGGCGGCTTCGTTGGCGTCGGCCTGCATCTTGGCGAGCTTGTCGGGGGCGACGCCGCCGAGGAGCTGGTCCACGGTCAAAAGGGCGCTCAGGCCGTCTTGGATCTGGCCATAGAGATCGTTGATGAAGGCGCCGGTGTCGCCCTTCATCATCTTGCCAAGGGCGCTTTTCTCGTAGGCGGGGCGATGGGACTCGACGCCGTCCCAGCGAATGTAGACCTGGGTGGTCGCGGGAAGCAACTGTTCGGGCGCGTCGTCCGCACGGGTTGTTGCGGCGTGGTCTCCCAACCATGCCACAACCAGCAACGGCAGCAGGGTGAAACCGGCACGGCGTCCCATGGGTGTTCTCCTTCGGATGTCGCAGCAATCGGAGGTGTGCCCGCCGCGGCGGGCGCGTGCCGATTAGTATCGCGGCCGACAATGGGGAAAGCAAGGAGGAAAGTGCGTTGAAGCGATCCGTTAGGGTCCTGCCGTCGGATCGTCCATAGTAGGGGAGTCGTCGCTATCACGAGGACGGGACATGGTACGCGCGGCGCTTGTGGAGCGGCGGCGCGGATGCGGCGAACAATTGCTGCGCGCTTTCGCCGAGGCGCGGCCCGATCTGCTGAACGCGCTAACGCTTCTGCTAGGCAGCCGCGACGATGCGCAGGATGCCGCTCAAGAAGCCTTTCTCAAGTGCTGGCGCAAGCGCGACGGCGTCGGCGGCATTTACAACCTGCGGGCGTGGATTTTCCGCGTCGGCCTCAACAGCGGCCGCGATCTGCGCCGCAACGTCTGGCGGCAGCGTTCCCGACCGCTGCTCGACCGTGAGCCGACGATCGAGCGGCCAGCCCCGTCCCCCAACGAAGAACTCATCCATCGCGAAACGCTCGACCGGCTGCGGGCTGCACTGCAACAGCTGCGGCCGGAGGAACGCGACGTGTTCCTGCTGCGTCAGAACACCGACCGCACCTATGACGAGATCGCCCGGCTGCGGCGCGCGCCCATCGGGACGGTCAAAACGCAGATGCGGGCCGCGCTGCAAAAGCTGCGAAAGGTGCTGCAGGAAGCGCCGGAAGGCTGACCGCCGCCTGACGATCGGCCTGGCCTGCCTATGCTATCCTCAGACTCGCGATCTGAGGAGAGCCCGCTCATGACCCTTAACGACCGCGCCCTGCGTCTTGCCGACCGATTGGCCGCCGACGCCGAAACGCTGCGCATCGCCGTTTCGCACGACCCCGGCGGTCCGCGCATTCTCGACTGCGGCGTACAGGCCCCCGGCGGACTGGCCGCCGGCCTCGGCATGGCTCGCATCTGCCTCGCCGACCTCGCCGAGGTGACGCTGGCGCCGCCCGGCATTGCGGATCTGCCTTGTCCTCTGCTGCAGGTTACAACCGATTTTCCCGTCCTTGCCTGCATGGCGTCGCAGTATGCGGGATGGCAAATCGCGGTTGGCAAGTACTTCGCGATGGGTTCCGGCCCCATGCGCGCTGCTTACGGCAAGGAAAAGCTGTTTGACCACATCCCGGGACGGGAACAGCCGAATGCCGCAGTCGGCGTACTGGAGACCCGCAAGCCGCCGACGGCCGAAGTGGTTGCATACTTGGCCGAAAAGCTGCAGTTGCCGGCGGATCGGCTGACGCTGCTGATCGCCCCGACCGCCAGCATCGCCGGGACGGTGCAGGTGGTCGCCCGCGCCCTGGAAACGGCCTTGCACAAGCTGCACGAGCTGAAATTCGACCTGGCGCAGGTGGTTTCCGGCGCCGGCGTCGCCCCGCTGCCGCCGGTCGCCGCCGACGATTTGGTCGGCATCGGCCGCACCAACGACGCCGTCCTCTACGGCGGCCGGGCGACGCTCTGGGTCCGCGCCGCCGACGAACAACTCGCCGCAGTAGGCCCGCAGGCGCCGTCCTCGGCGTCGCGCGACCACGGCGTCCCCTTCGCCGAGGTTTTCGAGCGCTATAACCACGATTTTTACAAGATCGACCCGCTGCTCTTCAGCCCCGCCGAGGTGGTCTTCCACAATCTGCGTACCGGCCGCAGCCATGCCTTCGGCCGGACGGAGCCGTCCGTACTGCGCCGGTCGTTTTTCAGCTAAGCGCTGGCGCCCTTATGGCGGCGGCTCGTCCGTAAACGTGACGTCGTCGATGTTGATATGCCCCCAGTATGCGCTCGATTGATCGACGATCTCAATCGTAGCTTTTTGCCCCTTGAGGTCCCGTACGTCCCAATTCTCCCACTCCAGCTTTTCCGCATTCCTTCCCGTGGCCACGCGCAGCTTCTTGCCGCCGACCAAAAGCGCAATGTATTCCTTTTCCAGCATGGCGCCGCCGCCGATGCGAAAGCGAATGTACGAATGCCGGATCGTGAATTCCGGCGACGTCAGCGTTCCCGTGCTTGCGTCGCCGCCGCGAAAGCTGTTGACATAGTACTTGCCGCCGTACCCGCTGACCGGTTGCTGGCCCGGCAAACGCTGCGAGGTCGCAACCGGCTTGTCGCCGAAGGCCGCGCCCGTCGTCTTCCAGTCGCCATACGTGCCGGACTCGAAATCCTGAAACACCTCGGTCGGCAGCTTGGCCGGCGGCGAGGTCGCGATCGGCGGCGCTGGATTATCGGGTTCCGTCGGCTTCGGCGGTTGCCGCGGCGCGGGTATGAGTCGAATGATCCCCAGCAGCACCGTCGCACCGACGAGGAGGCACAGACAGGCCGAGACGGTGTACATGAGCCAATGGTTCCATGACTGCTTGCGCCGGCGGCGAATCAACGACACGACAGGGGCTGTATCGCCGTGCCCCGTCGTGGGGTCGAGGCCCGCATCGGCCGGGATTGCAACGGCTGGCGCCGGGCGCATGGCGACCGCCGGCGCGGCGCCCTGGTGAAGAAGAGCGGCGACGGCGGCCGCGACTTCTGCGGGCGTTCCGAAACGCTCTTCGGGTCGCTTCGCCATCAATTTGCGTACCACTGCCCCGACGTCCGGCGGCGCGTCCGGTCGCAGCGACTCCAACGGCTGCGGCTCCTCGAAGCGATGCCGGTACACCTTATCGAAGAACGTGCCGCCGGGAAACGGCGGCACGCCCGTCAGCAGATAGTAAAACGTACATCCCAGAGAGTAAAGATCCGCTCGGATATCGACCGTGTGCATCTCCTGGGCCTGCTCCGGCGATAGGTAGTCCGGCGAACCCAGGATCGCGCCGTCCCGCGTAACGGCGCCGCTCGCTTCTCCGCCCGGCGCATCCACGCGAGCCAGTCCAAGGTCGAGGATCTTTACCAGCTTCCCGCCCGCGCACAGCAGCAGATTGTGCGGTTTCACGTCCCGGTGCACCATGCCGTGCTCATGCGCGTGCTGCAATCCCAGCGCCGCCTGCCGGATATATTCGCACGCTTCCGGGATCGGCAAAGGGCCGTTCTTCTTGACCAGCGCCGCCAGATCGGTCGCCCCCTCGACATACTCCATGACCAGCATGTGGGCGCCGCGGACTTCGTCCGCGCTGTAGGCCGTGACGATGTTGGGGTGCGACAGCGCCGCCAGCGCCCGCAGCTCGCGCTGAAACCGATGCACCGTCTCCGGATTGCTGAGCCGTTCTTTGCGCAGGACCTTGAGGGCGACGACCCGGCCAAGCCGCTGCTGGCGGGCCTTGAACACCTGGCTCATTCCGCCCTCGCCCAGCGGCTCCAGCAGCACGTAGGCGCCAAGGACAAGGTCCTTGCCGCGTCCCTGAAGGAGCTTATTGCCTTGATAGGAAGTGAGCCAGCCGCGCCGGACCAGCTCGTTGACGAGCGTTTTCGGGTCGTCGGGCTTGCTGCAGTCGAGCAGGGCGGCTTGTTCGAGGTGGGCCGGCTCCAGAAGGCGGAGCCGCCGGAGGTCGTCCATCAGGGCGTTGATTGGAGCGGCGGCCATGACGCTGCTCGGGCGGGTGGAGTTCGTCGCAAATGTCCCCTCGACGGACCGATTCTATCCGCGCCGACGCCGCGGCGCCACAAGGGAAAGGCGGGCGTTCCTCCGCAAT
>DATKHW010000215.1:0-3455 GCA_035546275.1 Gemmataceae bacterium | reverse complement strand
AGCGTCCGGAAGAAAAGGTGTCTGAGTTCCAGACACCTTTTCTTCCGGACGCTCTAAGGAATCAATCCTTAGCGGTCAGAGCCAATCGACCGACGGCCGCGGCCGGTTCGGCCGGCAAGAGCATAGCCGGAGCCGGCGTTGCGCCGATTAGCAGGTCGCGCTCGAGTGTCACGTCCGTCATCCGGCGAATCTGCTGCACTACCTTCGGTCCAAAGCGCCGGTGGATCATATCCAGATAATACGGATTGCTGTAATAGTAATGGAACGCCTGGTCACGGAAGCGCAAGACCTCCCGAGCGGCGACGCGACGCGTCGGCAGCGGCAGGCAGTCGCGCGAATGCTGCGAATATCCCGTCCATGCCGTCGGCAGCGGCACGCCCTGGCGCAGCGCGAGATCGTAGAGCGGCGAACCGGGATAGGCCATCGCCGAATAGAAATTGGCGAACTCGCAGTTCAGTTCCACGGCCAGGTTGAGCGTCGCCTGCATCGTTTCGGCGTCGTCTTCCGGCAGGCCGAAGATGTAATTGCCGATGACGTTGATCCCCGCGGCCTGGACCTGATCGACGACTTCAAAGACCTGCTGTTGGTCGAATTGCTTATCCACCTCGGCGCGAACGCGCTCCGAGCCGGCCTCGATGCCCAGCGCCAGCCAGGTGAAGCCGGCCTCGCGCAAGGCGTCGAGCATTCCGTCCTTGATGGTGTCCACGCGGGCATAGGCCCAAATGTTGAGTCCGTATTTGCGGCGAATCAACCCGTCGCAAATGCCCAGGACGTGCCGCCGGTTCAGCACGAACATCTCGTCGGCGATCTTGATGTTGCGGACGCCGTAGCGCTCTGCCAGCTCGTCGATCTGAGCCAGCACGACGTCTGGGCTCCAGTAGCGATAGGTGTTGATGGTTTCCCGGACGCCGCCGGCGCGCTCGCCGCTGCGGAACGGCGCCTGGATGCAGCAGAAAGAGCAGTGATACGGACATCCCAGAGTGGTATAGACGGCGGCGTACGGCTGGCGGTCGCGGCCGTCGAGGCAGTGCCAGTTGTGGGCGCGGTAGCGGCCCATCGGCAGCAGGTCCCACGCCTGCGACGGCATCCGGGCGTCGAGGTCGGCGACCAGCGGCCGATCCGGCGCGACGCACGGCCGGCCGTCGCAGCGACGCCAGAGACCGGGGACTTTGCCAAGGTCCGGCGTCGGCGTTTTTAACGCCTCCACGAGATCGACCAGCGTGTGCAGGCCCTCGCCGGCCGCCACGAAATCGGCTTCCTCCTCGGCCAGCGTCCGGGCCGGCAGGGCGGCCACGTGCCCGCCGAACAAGAGAATTTTCTGCTCGCGCGCCAGCCGCTTGATCGCCGTACAGACGCGGCCGGTCGCCGTCATGATTTGCGTTGATGCGGACGGCTGATGTCCGTAAACCGGAATCGCGATCAGCACCGGGTCGGCGTCCCGCGCACGCTCCGCCAGTTGCTCCGCGGTCAGTCCTTCCGCCTCGCCGTCGATCAGCTCGACCGTCAATCCGGCGGTGCGGGCGAACGTCGCCGCCAGCCCGGCCCATACGGGGTTCTCCACCGCCGCCAACTCGGCGCCCAGCGCCTGATAAACCTGGGCGCGGCTTGCGGGATTGAGGATCAGCACATCGAGCTTGCGGCCGGCCATCAGGCGCCTCCCTTCCCCGCGGCGACGGCGTTGAGCAGGTCGCACAGGCGCACGATTTTCGGTTGTTCGAGAGTCGGATAGTTGCCAATGTAGGCGCCGAAGAAATGCACGTGGTCCGCCCGCGGAAACGCCTTCCAGGCCTCCGCCCCAAGCAGCCGCGTCAGATAGGGCTGCCGCACCTGGTTGCCGCCGCCGGCCGTGCCGCGGCGAAACTCGACGCCGTGCGTTCGCAGCGCCGCCATGACGCGGCGCATCAGGGCGTGGTCGGGCCGCCGCAGAATCAAGGTCAGGGCGTAATTGCTGCTTCCTTCGATCGCAAAATCGGTCTGGTACGTATCCGGATCGAGATGATCCAGAAATAGCCGCAAGTTCTCGGTCCGCCGGCGAACGCCTTCGCCCAGCCGCTTCAGCTGCGAACGGCCGATGACCGCGTTGATTTCCGTGCTGCGCACGTTGTAAGCCGGCAGGGCGAAGATGAATTCGGGATTGAGGTCGGGATGCTCGTCGGCATAATCGTGCCGCCGGCTGGCGCTGTCCAGCTCGCGGACCAGTCCGTGCGAGCGCAGCATCCGCACCGTATCGTAAATGTCCGCGTCATTCGTGCAGACCATGCCGCCTTCCACCGTGCTGAGGTGGTGGGCGTAGTAGAAGGAGAAATTGGAAACCAGGCCGAACGTGCCGAGCTTGCGACCCTTGAAAGTCGCCCCATGCGACTCGCAAACGTCCTCGATCAGCTGCACGCCGCGCGTCGCCAGCTCGTCCAGCAGCGGCCGCGACAGGGCGTTGTAACCGAGGACGTGCGTCAGGAAGACGGCTCGCGTCCGCGGCGTGATTTTCTCCAGCACCTGTCGGTTGTCCATGCCGAGCGTCCGCGGATCGACGTCCACGAACACCGGCGTGAAGCCGCAATGGAGCGCCGCAGCGATGTCGGAAACCCAGGTGAGGGTCGGCAGGATGATCTCGCCGCCGCCGTGCAGCTCTTTCAGCGCGGCCAGCGTCACGAGATTCGCGGAGGAACCGGAGTTGACAAAGACGCTGTGCCTCACGCCGACCCATTCGGACCATTCGCGCTCAAAGGCGCGGACGTTGTGGGACTGCGTGAGGACGGGATCGTCCTGCCGCAGCAGCTCGCAAACGGCGTCGAGGTCGTCGCGCGTGATGTTGTTGCGCATCAGCGGCCAATCCAGGCCGGCTTTTCGGGTCGCAGTGCGTTTCATCAGAACGGTCCCTTAAACGTGACGCCTTGCAAGTCCGAACTTTCCTCGGGCGTCCAGCCGGTCGCCCTGCCTTCCACCAGATCGCGGGCCGCGGCGGCGATGGTGCGCGCGTTGGGGTAAAAGTGGACTTCCAGGCTCGGCGTGGTCGGACATGTCACCGGGGCGAAGCCAAGCCGGCGGACGCGCAGATCGCGCACTCCCATCAGCCGCTCCGCCACGCGAGCGATGATCTCGGCGCCGGCGCCGCACGTCGTCCAGCCGTTGTCCACGACGATCAGCCGGCCGGTCTTCTCGGCCGACGCCGCGATGGTTTCGGCGTCGAGCGGACTGAGCCAGACCGGGTCGATGACCTCGGCGCGGACGCCGACTGCTTCCAAATAGCGGCGTGCGGCCAGGCACTCCGTCTGCATGTGCGACACGCCGACGAGCGTCACGTCGTCGCCGGCCGCCGTGACGCGGGCCTTGCCGGGCGGGACGCTATAGGCGCCTTCGGGGACCGGCCCACTCTGAAAATGCTGCAGGCGATGCTCGACGTACAGGACGGGATCGTCGTCGCGGATCGCCGCCTTGAGCAGGCCCTTCGCGTCGGC
>DATKHW010000214.1:0-3167 GCA_035546275.1 Gemmataceae bacterium | reverse complement strand
CGTCGATGAGCTTGACCGGGGAGTCCTCATTGGCGGCGAAGGCGACCTGCAGCGCGACGGCTTGCTTGGTCAGCTCGTCGGTCTTATCGAAGTCGCCCTGGACCAGCTGGATGCGAGCCTGGCGGACCAGCAAACGGGCCTGCGCGGCGGGGTCCACCGGGACGGCCGGGGCGGCGCCGGGCAGGTTGAGGCCGGCGCTGTACTGGTGGAAGAGCTGGCGGTCGGACGCGGCCAGGTACTGCTCGTTGACGGCGACCTTCTTAAGCAGCTCCACGGCCTCGGCCTGCCGCTTGGCGTTGAGCGCGGCGACGGCCTGCCGCAGCTGATCCGAAGCGGCATGGCGCGCGTCGAGGGCGGCGCCGTTGTCCGTGAGCAGGCGCGTCAGCTCCTGCTGCTCGACGGTCGTGAGCAGGGCCTGCTTGACCGCGGCGCCTTGCAGGAGCCGGGCGGCGTTTTCATAGTCCCCGCGGCGCTGCGCCTCGATGGCTTGATTGAGCGCCTCATGGGGGTTGCCGACCTCCATGACCGCCGTGGACCCCGCCGGCAGGACGCCAGGCGTCTGGGCCGCGGCGGTCGCGGCGCCGGCGACGAGGCCGACGACAAGGTAGAACCCGGTTCGGAATTGTGCCCTAGCCACCACGGCCTCCTTTGCAATGCGCCCCGTTCCCCGCGAAGCGACCCCCCAGACGCCGGCCGATCCCTGCCGTCGCCCGTATGTTCCTCCAACGGTCCGTCGTCGATCCGCGGACCGGATCGTCAGACCGTTCGGCATTCCTTTTTGCTCAAGACCGGGGATGAAAAGCGGCGGGACCATAGCGACCAAGCCAGGACAGGTCAAGCGAGATTTCAGCGCGGCGCGGCGCCGGTCGCTACACTGACAGTACCGCCGCGTCAGGGTCGGCGGCGCCTTCTCCGGACCTTCCGCCGATGACCACTCCTCGCGAACCGCGCAACCCGCTCTATATTCTCCTCCTTACCGCCGGGGTGATCTTCGTCGTCACCGCCCTGGCCGTCGCCGTCATTCCAGTGCTGGAACAGAAAGCGCTGGAAGCCGGCGAACCGCCGCCGCCGTCGGCATGGCGGGACGCTCTCCGGGCCGACGGCTGGATCTGGCTCTTGGTCGAGACGGCCGTCGTCGGCGTTTTGGCCGTCGCCAGCATGGTCTGGGATCGCCTGCGGAGCTTGCAAAAGGAACGCGCGCAGGCGACAATCCCACCACCAAAGCCAAGGGATGAGGGATGAAAGATGAAGGATGAATCAAGACAGGCCCCCTTTTGATTCAACCTTCATCGTTCCTCATTCATCAATCCGGAGGTGAGACATGTCCAGCCTCGCGCAACGCGCCGCCGAGCTGCGCCGCCAGATCGACCACCATAACTATCTCTATTACGTCGAGGCCAAGCCGGAGATCTCCGACAAGGAGTTCGACAAGCTGCTGCGCGAGCTGGAGCAGCTGGAAGCGGAGCATCCCGAGCTGGCCACGCTGGACAGTCCGACGCGCCGCGTCGGCGGCCAACCCATCGAAGGCTTCGCCACGGTCAAGCACCGCATCCCCATGCTGTCGATCGACAAGGCGACGACGCCGGCCGAGCTGCGCGAGTTCGACAACCGGGTCCGCAAGGCGCTCGGCAAGGAGCCCGTGCGCTACGTGGTGGAATTGAAGATCGACGGCGTGGCGATTTCGCTCGCGTACGTCCACGGCCTCTTGCAGCTCGGCGCCACGCGCGGCGACGGCGTCCACGGCGACGACGTGACGCACAATCTGATGACGGTCAAGGGCGTGCCGCTGCGGCTGCACACGGACGACCCACCCGCCCTGTTCGAGGCCCGCGGCGAGGTCTACATCAGTCGGGCCGACTTCGCCCGGCTCAACGAGGAGCGCGCCAGGGCCGGCGAGGAGGTTCTCGCCAACCCGCGCAACTCCACGGCCGGCTCGCTCAAGCTGCTTGACCCGAAGCTGGCCGCCAAACGCCGATTGCGCCTTTTCGCCTACTCTTTGGGGGCCGTGGAAGGCGCGACCGTGCATACACACCTGGACGCGCTGGGTTTGCTGCGGAAATACGGCTTCCCGGTCAACCCCCACATTCAGTCGTTCGACGGCATCGACGATGTGATCGCCTACTGCCAAAGTTGGGAGGAGAAGCGGCACGACCTGGATTTCGACACGGACGGCCTGGTGATCAAGGTGAACGACTTCAGCCAGCAGAAGCGGCTCGGTCAGACGAGCAAGGCGCCGCGCTGGCTGACGGCGTTCAAGTTCGAGGCGGAGGAAGCGCAGACGCGACTGAAAGAGGTGGAAATCACCGTCGGCAAGGACGGCATGTTGGTGCCGACCGCCCACCTGGATCCGCCGGTGACGCTGTCGCAGACCACGGTGTCGCGGGCCAGTCTGCACAACGCCGACCAGATCGAGCAGAAGGACATCCGCGTCGGCGACACGGTGATCGTGGTGAAGCGAGGCGAAATCATACCCTACGTGGTGCGATCGCTGCCGGAGCTGCGGAAGGGAGACGAAAAGCCGTACAAATTCCCGACGCATTGTCCGGGATGCGGCTCGCCGACGGAGCGGCGCAAGGGCAAGGTGTTCTGCACCAAGGCCAAGGACTGCCCGGCCGCCATCCGCAAGCGGGTGGAGACGTTCGCCGGCCGTGACCGCATGGACATCGAGGGGCTGGGCGATTCGCTGGCGACGCAGCTGGTGAAGTCGGGGCTGGTGAAGTCGGTGACGGACCTGTACCGGCTGACGGCGGAGCAGCTGCTGACCCTGGAGCGGATGGGCAAAAAGTCGGCGCAGAACCTGCTGGACGGCATCGCGGCGAGCAAGGGGCGCGGCCTGGCGCGGGTGCTGGCGGGGCTGAGCATCCCGCTGATCGGCGAGGCGATGGCGGAGCTGCTGACGCGCGACTTCCCGACCATCGACGCCATCCTGGCGGCGCCGAAGGAGGACCTGGCGGCGGTGAAGGGCTTCGGCCCGGAGCGGGCGGAGAGCCTGTACCAGTTTCTGCACCATGCGGACGGCGAAAAGCTGATCCGGGAGCTGCGCGAGGTGGGCGTGAAGCTGACGGAGGAGCCAAGGGCGAAGCCGGCGGGCGCCGACCTGACGGGCAAGACGTTCGTGGTGACGGGGACGTTGCAAAACTACGGCCGCGACGAGATCGAGGGCCTCA
>DATKHW010000213.1:0-10772 GCA_035546275.1 Gemmataceae bacterium | reverse complement strand
CCAAACGGCGGGGACAAGCCCCGCCGCTCGCCCGGCCGCGCCTCCTTGTTTAGCCCCTTAACCGACCCTCTTTCTCACGGAACAGAAAGATGTCACGCGCTCCCGTCCTTTTTCGCGTCGACGCCGCGCCCGCCGTCGGCTGGGAACACCTATCGCGCTGCCTGGTGCTGGCGGCGGCCCTGCAACGCCGGCGCCGGCCGGCGTACTTCCTGTCGCAGCTGGAACCGGGCTCGCTCGGCCTGACCGTCAAGCGCGGCGGCAACGAGTGGATCGACGCCGACGCGCCCGCCGGGTCGCCGGAAGACCTGGCAGAAATGATCCGCGAAATCCGCCGCATCCAGCCGGCCGCCGTCGTCGTCGATTCGCCCTCCGTCAAGGAGGAATATCTGGCGGAGCTTCGCCGTATGGGCGCGCTGGTCGTGTCGGTGGACAGCACGGCGGGCGTCCGCTTCCCGTCGCGGCTCATCATCAATCCGCTGCTGGCGCCGACTCGCGAATCCTACGAATTCGTGCGCGGTGCCCAGGTCCTGCTTGGCGCTCGCTACGCCGTCGTGCGGCCGGAAGTGCGCCGGCAGCGGCCCATCCGGGCGCAGGAGCCAGCCCAACCGTTCCGCGCCCTGGTTGCACTTGGCGACGACGATCCGCACAACCAGGCCGGTGAGCTGGCCAAGCAGCTCCTGAATTGCCCCAAGGTCGGCCGCGTGGACGTCGCGGTGCGGCCGTGGCATCCGCACTTGACGGAGCTGCAAGGCCTGGCGGAAACCTGCCCCGATCGGCTGGAGATCGCGTCCGAGCCGGCCGAGTACCCCTGCCGCATCGCCCGCTGTCACTTCGCTGTCACCGCCGGCAACGCCTGGTCGCTGGAGCTGGCCTGCGTCGGCGTGCCGCAGCTCTTGGTCGTGCAGTCGGAAGTCCACTGGCCGACGGCGCAGCGGCTGGAAGAGGAAGGCGCGGCGTCGTGCCTTGGCTGGCATGAGAATGTGTCGGCAGGCTCCGTGCGTAATGCGGTGCAGGATCTGCTGAGCGACTCGCTGGAACGGCAGTCGATGTCGCGCTGCGGCCGCAAATTGATCGACGGCCGCGGACCGGATCGGCTCGTGACGGCGCTGGAGGTGCTGCTGCATCCGTCCCGGCTCATTCAGGCCGAAGCGGCGGCGGCGTGAACCATGCGCGGCGAGCCGGGGACATAAGCTTCTCCCCCTCTCCCCGGTGCTCAGGGGAGAGGGGCCGGGGGAGAGGGGTTTTTGGCCCAGGAAACCATGCCCCCTCGCCCCTCTCCCCCGAGTACGGGGGCGAGGGGCTTATGCGACAGACCCTGAGAGTCTGTTCCGAAGGCCTGCACCATGTCTGCTCCATCGGCCGTTTGTCCCTACTGCGAGACCAGGCTGGCGACGCCGGGCCGCGGCAAGAGAATTCGCTGCCCGAAGTGCCAGGAGGTATTTACGGCCTCGATGGACGAGGGGCCGCGGCGCAAAAAGCGCAAGCGCGCCCGAGGAAGCCCGCTGCTGCTGTGGGCTTTGATCGGCGCAGGCGCGGCGATTGGATTGGGCGGCGTGGCGATCGGCGCCGTCTTGATCCTGAACGCAAGCAAGGGATCGGGTTCGGCGTCCTCGCCTGCAGCGCCCCCAGCTGGCGCCCCATCCAGCGGGACGCCTGCCGCCCCATCCAGCGGTGCGCCCGGCGGCCCAGCTGCCGGAGCATTGGTCGGAACGCCCGGCAACGCTCCCGCAGCAGGCGCCATCGAGATCAAGGCCGACGCGCTGGCGCGCGACCTGGTGGCTCATTTACAGGACAACGAGGGATTTCACAGGAAGTATGGCGGGGTCCCTCTGCTGGTTGAGGGAAGAGTCAAATATTCAGGGGAAAGTTTGAAGGTCAGGGGTGAGTATGTTGTGTTGCTTGTCGGACACACAGAACCGGGGCTCGGGGAGGTCATAGTGGCGTGCATCTTTAGAGGGAGCGAAATCGCGGAGGCAAGGAAGGTCCAGGAGGGCGAGTCGGTTCGGATCGCGTGCAAATTAAGCCCGGTGTCTGGGAACGCCAAAGGCGTCGTTCTCGAAGACTGCCAGGTCGCGCCGCCGCGCTAAGCGGCCGCGCCGTCTTTTTCCGAATCCGCGCTGCTGCCGCTCCGCCAAGCGGGCAGAACAGCGAGGGATGACGCCGAGCAACTCAGGGCCGCAATCCATCCATCGTGCGGCAGACGGCGCAGGTGGGGTCGGTGCCGATCCAGTATTCGGGCTGCGCCAGCGGCAGGCGCGACAGCACGGTTCCGCCGACCAGTTCGACCAGCGCCGGCTGCAGCAGCGAGGCTGCGTCCATGCCAAAGGGGCGCGTCTCGCCGTGGGGTGCGTCGGAGGTCGGAGCGTCCACCGTTTCCGGCATGGCGGCGCCCGGTGCGTCGAAGCGATAGCGTCCCAGGCCGACCAAGAATTCGGCCTTGTTCGCCAGCGCGGTTCGGCTGACGCGAATGAACAGGCCGTTGGACGATTGCAGGTCGGTCACGATCCAGCGCACCTTGTCCGCGACCCGCTGCCGGCTGATCTCGACATGCCGCGTGGAGATCTGAGGGTCGTGGGGGACGAGGAAATCGCCTTCCGCCCGGCCGATGACAAAGCGATCGGCCCGGAGACGCAGCACCTCGCCCCCGGTCTTGCCGTCGTCGAGCACGGTGAGCAGCGCGACGGAGGGACGTTTCGTCGGACAATACGGTCGCGCCGGGGGCGCCGTGATCGGCTTGGCGATCGGCACAGCCACAGGCACGGCCGGCCGAACCTCCTGGTTGGCTTCCGGCTTCTTGCCCGGCCGCTCCGGTTCAGGCAGCCGTTGAGGGGGAGGCGAAGGAGGCATGAGGGGTTGCTCCCTATCCAAGCAGCGGAGGAACCGGCCCAGCGGCCGGTTCACGGGGCGCCTGGCGACCACAGCCGGCGCACCTCGTCCGGGCTAGCCGCGGTTTCGAGGGCCTTGAGGACCGCCTCCAATTGCTCTTCCTCGTGAATGTCGTGGATGGCAGGCATCAACTTGAGTCCCTCCTCGCCGAACCGCATTCGCAGCACAGCTTCAATGCCCTTACGCAGTCCCCTTCGGAGGCCGACCCGCTCGGGGGTTGTGACGAACGGCATTCTTTTGCCCTCCTGAACAGTCTCAATTTCATGCCAGAAACCGTCTTGCAGCGCCGGCGGCAGCTCCATCAGCCAGTCGATAACGCGGAATAATTCCCGCACGTCCTTGGGACTGAAGCCGCGTTCGTACAAGCCGCGCACCAGGCGAACCTTCCAGGCGTGCCGGCCGGCTGGGTCGCCGGCCGTCTGCCGCGCCTTGAGGTGGGCCAGCACCACCTGGCTGAACGGGTTGGCGCTCGCCTCCAGCATGGCCTCCTGGGTCGCGAAGTCCAGCAGCTTCACCGCCGGGAAGCGGAGGCCGGCCTCGCAGCCGAACAGGCTGCTGCGAAACTCCGTCGGCCGCCAGGCGGGGTCGTCGTCGGCCAGCACGGCGAGGCTGGCCACGGGCCTATTGTACCGGTCGAAGACGCGGTAATTGTAGACGTACATGCGCCTGGGGAACTCCGCGTCGCGCGCCGTTTGCACCTCGACGTGGATCAGCACCCAGCACTCGACGCCGTCCTTCGTCCAGACGCGGACGAGCTTATCGACGTAGCGCCGGCCGACCTCGGCCTCGCGGACGACCTGCTGGAACTCCTTGTCCAAGGACTCGTAGCCGCGCGACCAATCGATCCGCCGGTGAACCTCCGGGAACAGCAGGGCCAGGAACGGCTCGAAGTAAGCGTCCAGGGCTTCCTTCCACGGGCTGTCGTAGTCGGTGGACACCGAAGACTCCCGAGGTCTGTGCCGTTTCGTATCGCCGGGCCGGCGCCTATTTCAGCTCCTTGATCTCGATCTTGCGGAAGCGCATCGTGCCAGTGTGCGCCTGGAGCCCGATCCTCCCCTTGGCTCGGTTGAGAGCGGCGCCCGCGGCGCCGCCTGCCTTGGGATCCAGATGGACGTCAACGACCTTCTTTCCATCCAATAGGCCGATGCAGGCGTCGCCGCGAACCGTGATTTCCAGACTGTGCCACGAACCCGCCGCCAGTTGCAAATCCTCGTCCGGCTTGCACGTCATCCGGTCGTCCTTCACCCAATGAGTCGCGCCCGACGGCACGTCTGGGTATTTCGCCGAGTCCGAAAGTTCAAAGGCTGGATGCGCGTACCAGAAAGTTCCCGGCTGCGATAACGGCATCTGCTCCCCAACAACCGCGCGAAGATCAATCCCGCCGCGGCCGCCAGGATCGACCATGTATTCCAGCCGGAGGGTGAAGTCGGCATATTTCTTCGTTGACAGCATGTGCGTGGTAGGTTCGGAATCGCCCACTTGGCCGACGATAGCGTCGCCTTCCACCTTCCACTGGCGCTGGAATCCCCCGTCGATGGACCATTCAGACAGGTCCTTGCCGTCGAACAGCGACACGAATTCATTCGCGGCCGGCTCAGCCGGCTTATCTATGCGCGCGGAGCGGTGCAGCTTCTTGGAAAGGTCCTCCGCGAGGTTGGCACGCTTCAGGAACAGCAACGCGAAGCAGGTATCCACCACCGGCGGATATTCGCCGTGCCAGGAGCCGTCCGCGTTCTGGTTGGCGATCAGGATATCCGCGCCCCAGTCATACCAGTCGCGGCCGCCGATCTTGTCCTGGTCGAACAGGACGCCCACGCGCTCCAGGGACCACAAGAAGTAGAACGTCTTGCCGCCCGCCGACGGACCCTGGCCGTCTTGGCCGACCGGGGCCTCGACGGCCCTGCCCAGGGCGGCCAGGCCCTTCGTGAGGACGGCGTCGTTGCTCAGGTCCGTGGCCTTGCCGCTCTCCACGGCCGCCTCCGCCTTCGGTCCGCGCGCCACGGCCAGACATGTGACCCCGGCGCAGGTCATCGTCGCGGTGGAGTTGTCCATGACGCCGCCTGTCGTGGCCGGCCCCGGCAGGCCGGCCATACTGATGTAACCCCAACCGCCGTCGGCGTGCTGCGTGGTCCGGAAGCGCTGATCGAGGCGCTCCAGCGCCTTATCGACCGGTATGCCGTGCCGGCGAGCCGCCCACAGACCCAGCGCCGCGAACTGCGTGTTGGAGTTGTCGTTGGTCCCCGTGGGCGGGGACAGCGAATTCAAGCTCGCCAGCTGATCCTGGATTTCCTTGGGCAGGTCCTTAACGGTCCGCTTCTCTGGCTTGGCGTCGGGATCCTTGGGCTTGTTCTGGTCGGGATGCTGGATGAGATTGGTCAGCCAGCGGGCCTCGGATTCGGAAATGCTGGGACAGTTATAGCTCCAGCCGCCGTCCCTGCCCTGGCCGCCCATGAGGCGAACGCCCATCGACTGAATGAGCGGCTCGTCGGCCGGGTCGCCCAGTTGGTCCAGGAATAGGATCGCCAAGGCCAATTCGTACGTGGCGGCCAGATTAGGGACCCCCTTCCGCACGAACACGGCGGCCCGCTGCACTGCCGGATCGTCGGCCGGTATGCCGCACTCCAGCAAGGTCAAGCCGGGCAGCGCCGTCGTGCCGACGAGATGGCCTTCTCCAGACCACGATCCGTCGGCATTTTGCGTTCCCCTGAGTAAGGCGACGCCGCGTTCAACGGCCGCGGTCGCTTTCTGCTGCTTGTCGGGCGGCAGCCGTGCTGTCTCTGGCGGCTCTGCTGGCGGACCGGGTTTGGCTATCGCTGGCCCGGGGGGTGCGCCCGGATTCGCGTCCGGCGGCTTGTCCGGCGGCCGGCCGGCCTGGGCCACGTCCTGCTTGGGCAGCAGCCGCGCCGTGAAAATCTCCCTGTCGCCGTCCTTGAAGGTCAATTCCTCGCCGTCCGCGCTGAAGCCGTCCTTCTTGACTTCCACCTTCCGCGTCCCCGGCTTGACGTGGATCTCCGCCGTCTTGCCGCCGCCGTTCCAGCTCACGGTGACCCGCTCGCCGTCCACGAACACCTCGGCGTTCGGCTCATTGACCTGCACGACCAGGACGCCGTCCGCCGTCTTCACCTTGAACACGCCGGCCGCCCACAGGCCGACCAGGCCGAGCAGCAGAACGCACACCGCCGCCACGGCGCCGCCGATCAGCCATATCTTCCGCGGCATCGGCTTCGCGGGCCGCGGTCGGCGCTTGCGAACCGCCGCCTTCGGCGCCCGACTGAGGTGGCGCCCCGCCGTCAGCGTGTCCCAGGCGACGACGGGCGGCGACTCCGGCGCCGGCGCCGCGGGCCGATCAGGAACGGCGGTCTCCCCGGCGCCGGCCGGGCTAATGCTCGTGTCCCTGGCGACGGAGCAGTCTTCGGCGGCGGCCTTCGGCGACGGCCCGTCCGGCGTCGCTTTCGCGCCCGGCTTGATGAAGGGGGCCAGCGCCTGGGCCGCTTCGATCGGCTTCTGATACCGCCGCCCCGGCTCCTTCGCCATCATCTTCGCAACCACCGCCGCCAACTCCGCCGGCACGTCCGGACGCACCAGGTTCAGCGGCTTCGCCTGCACGGTATGATGGGCTTGCAAGACCTCATAAAGACTCTTGCCCTTGAACGGCGGGGCGCCGGTCAGCAGGTAGTAGAGCGTGCAGCCGAGGCTGTAGATGTCGGCCCGGATGTCGGACTTCGCGGCGTCCAGCGTCTGCTCCGGGGCGATGTAATCCGGCGTGCCGAGCATCTTGCCCTCGCCGGTCAGCCCCGTGTCTTCACCCTTTTCGCGCGTGGCCTTGGCCAACCCGAAATCGAGGATCTTGACCAGGTGCTTCTTGCCCTCGCGGGCCAGGATCAGGTTCTGCGGCTTGATGTCCCGGTGGACCATCCCCTTCTCAAACGCGTGTTGCAGCCCCAGGGCCGCCTGCTGGGCGTAATAGCAGGCATGCACCACCGGCAAGGGGCCGCGGGCCGCCACGACCTTGGCGAGGTCCTCCCCCTCGACGTATTCCATGGCGAAGACCAGCAAGGCGCCCAGTTGCAAGGCGCTGTACGCCGGGACGACGTTGGGGTGGCTGAGCTTGGCCGCCGCGCGGATTTCCCGCAGGAAGCGCTCGACGGCGCCGGGCCGGTCGAGCAAAGCCCTGTTGACCACCTTGAGCACTTCCAGCCGGTCCATCAGCTTGTTTTTGGCCAAATAGACCACGCCCATGCCGCCGCGGCCCAGCTCGCGCACGATCTCGTAGCCCGGATTGGCGGCCAGCTCGGGCGGCACGTTGGGGACCGCAGCCTGGCTCGGGGCCGGCTGTGCAGGAGGGGCGACGGCGGGCATGACCTTGGCGGGCGCGGGGGTGGCGCTTCGGCCGTGGGCCTGGCGGAGCCGATGGAGGAAGTCGTCGCCGGATAGCGCCGACACCGCCCGGCGGCATTCCGCGCAGGCGTCCAGATGGTTCACGACCACTTCGGCGGCGGCATCGTCCATTTTGCCCAAGGCGAACGCCTGTAGGGCGTCGGCCGAGGGATGGGTGACAGCGCGGGCTTCCATCGGAGGCTCCTTCGTTGGAACAAGGAGATCGCGTTTCGGGCGTCGCCGGCTTCGTCAGAGAAAGTCCAAAACCGGGCCGGACCTTTTGCGAAAACGAGGCGTCAGTCCAGCAATTCCCCGGCTTCCTCGCGCAAGCGCTTCAAGATCCTGAACTTGCACTGCATCACGGCGCTCGGCGTCATCCCCAATTCCTCGGCCACGCGCTCCGCGGGCCGGCCGTCCAGCGCGAAACGGGTGAACGCTTCCCAGGTGGTCGGTTCAAAGTCAGGCCGCACCACGGCAAGCAGTTTCTGGAAAACGTGCCGATCGTGGTCCTGGTCCCACTGCCGAGCCAGATCGCTGGTGGGATCCTCGAGCTGCGAGAAGACGGAGTCGGCCTGTCGGAGGAAGCCGCCAAGCGACTGCTTGTGCTTCGTCTTGCAATAGGCCCGTATCCGGTTGACGGCGACTTGCCGCAGCCAGGCGCGGAAGGAGCCGTCGCGCCGCCGTTCAAACGACGGCAATTCGCGGAACAGGACGACGAGGACCTCTTGACTTAAGTCATCGACTTCGTCGTGCAGGCCGGGGAGGCGAGACAGCCAATGGCGGATCAGCGGCAGATAGATGTCCTGGAGCCTTTGCCATTCCGCGGCGTCGGGTTTGGCGGACTTGAGCCGGTCGAGCAAACCGAGCGAGGTCGTGTTCATCAAAGATCCTGGACATCGGACGGCTCACGGGGCGCGGGCGCAACGACGTCACGGGACAACGGCACGGCACGATGTGGGCTGGCTAGATGCGGCCCCTGCACGGTGGTTGGATGATCTCGCGCCTGGACGGGTTGTGCAAGGAAAAAACGGCCTCCCCACCGACTTCAAGTAGGGTGGGTCGCAAGACCCACCGGCGCCGATTCCGTCCCTCCTGGTGGGTCTTGCGACCCACCCTACGACGTCGGCTCGACGCCGTCTTTTTCTGAATCCGCGCTGCTGCCGTCCCGCCAAGCGGGTAGAATAGCGAAGGATGGCGCCGAAACTCCCCATTTACCTGGACAACCACGCCACCACGCGCGTCGATCCGCGCGTGCTGGAAATCATGCTGCCGTATTTCGCCGAGCAGTACGGCAACGCAGCCAGCCGGCAGCACATTTTCGGTCAGCGGGCGGAGGAGGCAGTGGACCGGGCGCGGACGCAGATCGCCGACCTGATCGGCGCCGAGGCCCGCACCATCGTCTTCACCAGCGGCGCCACGGAAAGCAGCAACCTCGCGCTCAAGGGCGTCGCGGCGGCCTACCGCAAGAAGGGCGACCATCTGATTTCGGTCGCCACGGAACATAACGCCGTCCTCGACCCGCTGCGGCGGCTGGAGCGCGACGGTTTCCGCGTCACGATTCTGCCGGTGGACCGCTTCGGCCGGGTGACGCCGGAACAGGTGGAAGCGGCGATCACGGAGCGGACGGTCCTTGTCAGCGTGATGGCGGCCAATAATGAGATTGGGACGCTGCAGCCGGTGCGCGACATCGGCCGGCTGTGCAAGCGTCGCGGCGTGCTGTTCCACACCGACGCCGTGCAGGCGGCGGGGAAAATTCCGCTCGACGTGGACGACATGGGGATCGACCTGCTGAGCCTGTCGGCCCATAAAATGTACGGGCCGAAGGGCGTCGGCGCCCTGTACGTCCGGCGCCGCGAGCCGCACGTGCGGCTGGAGCCGCTGATCGACGGCGGCGGCCATGAGCGCGGCCTGCGGAGCGGGACATTGCCGGTCCCGAACATCGTCGGCTTTGGGGCGGCGTGCGATTTCTGCCGTCAGGAGATGGCCGAAGAAGCCGAACGGCTGACGGCGCTGCGGGAACGGCTGCGGGCGGGCGTTCAGGATCAGCTGGAGGACACGGCCCTGCACGGCCATCCGACGGAACGGCTGCCGGGCAACCTGAACCTGGGTTTCGCTTACGTGGACAGCGGTGCCCTGATGACGCGAATGCGGGACGTGGCGGTCAGCTCCGGGTCGGCGTGTACGTCGGCCAGCGTCGAGCCGAGCCATGTGCTAAAGGCGATCGGCGTGCCGGACGAATTGGCCCACGGCAGCATCCGCTACGGCCTGGGCCGGTTCACGACGCCGGACGAGGTGGACTACGCCGTCGAGGAGACGGTGCGGGCGGTGCAGGTTTTGCGGGCAATCAGCCCGGCTTTCGCGCTGCACCGCGGTGCGATGGTATAGAAGGGGTTTTTACTAATAGCTAATAGCTGTTAGCTATCAGCTATTAGCAAAGCAGTGTGCGACTTGACGCCTGCCGCAACGATGGCGGGATTTCTGAGGTCCGAAAAGAACAGGAGTGCGAAACGCATGTCATCGATTCAAATGGCCGATCAGCCGCCGGTCCAGGCGCCGCCGCAGGCGCCGATCAGCGTGACGGAGAAGGCGGCGTCGAAGGTGAAGCAGATCATCGCCGAGCAGCAGCCGGCCAACGGCGCCCCGGCGGAGAAGCTGTACCTGCGCGTCCGCGTGGTGGGCGGCGGCTGCAGCGGCTTCCAGAACAAGCTCGACCTCGACCCGCAGGTCAACGAGAAGCTGGACGAGGTGTTCGACTTCCACGGCGTGCAGGTGGCGGTGGACAAGCGGAGCCTGATGTACCTGGAAGGGGCGGTCGTGGACTACCACGACGAATTGCACCGCCAGGGTTTCAGCATCACGAATCCCAACGCCAAGAGCACGTGCGGCTGCGGCAGCTCGTATTCGATGTAAGCGCCTCGACCAGCCTGCAGCGCGAGTGAGGGAATAGATTCCCTTGTCCGCGCTGCGGGCGAATCGAGACGTTCCTTTCAACCCAAGGACGGGAGGATGACATGGCCATCAAATTCATCAAGAAACGCGGAATGCTGGTGTTGTGCGTCTGGCTCATCGCATTCGGCCTGATCCAGCTGTTCCCCGTGTTCCAAAAGCCTATAGCGAGCTGGAATATCCTCGATGTGGTGATGGCCGTCCTGCCGATCGTCGCTGGGGTGCTGCTCCTGATTGATTGGTGACGGGGCGTCCAAGGATGGCAAACCATGAAACCTGCCGAGAAGCAGCAAGCCCGCTTGCTCCGCTGCCAAGGCTATTCCGTCAAGGAGATCAGCCGTCAATTAAGTGTGTCAAGAGCCTCTGTATCTCTTTGGGTCCGCGACATTCAACTGACGGTGGAACAGCTTGAACGGCTGGAAGCGCGGAACAACTTGAATCGGGAGAAGTTCGGGTACTTGAGCCGCTGCGGCGGTGCCAACACCAACAAGGCGGATGCAGAGGCGCGCCACAAGGCATTCCGGGAAGCGGGCTTCGAGAGGGCGAAACGTGACGAGGGCTTT
>DATKHW010000212.1:0-5111 GCA_035546275.1 Gemmataceae bacterium | reverse complement strand
CGGCTGATAAGGCGCCTCATCAGCCGGCTTACGCCGGCCGCGCGCCGATCCGGATTGACGGCCCATCCGCTCCTGACGTAAACTCCAAGTCGCGGCGACCAAAGGAGATTCGCATGAGCGGCGGCCAAAACGACGATTCCGGTTCAGCGGTTGATTTCGCCACGATGCGCGGCCGCGACTGGCCCAGCGTCCGGCAATTCAACGTCTTCGTGGCCAACCGGCTCGGCGGCTTGATGGACGTGGTGCGGCGATTTGAATCCACGGACATCCGCATTATCTCTCTTACCGTCGTCGATTCGGCCGATTGCGCCATCATCCGCATGGTGCTGAGCGAGCCGGAGCGGGCCCTGGAGATTTTCCACCTGGGCAATCTCCCGGTGACGGAGAGCGATCTCTTGGTGGTGAAGCTGCCGGAGCCGCCGAACCCGCTGCTCAAGATTTGCAAGGCGCTCTTGGCGGCGGAGATCAGCATCCACTACGCCTATCCGCTGCTGGTCGGCCCGCACGGCTCGGCGGCGCTGGCCCTGTATGTGGAAGACCATGAGGCGGCGGTGGCGACGCTGTCGCGGCTGGGCTTCGTGCTGTTCACGGAGAAAGATTTGGCGGACGAAGACGGCGGCCTGGCGTGAATCAGGCCGAACGGCGCCCCAGACCAGCGATCTCCAGGCGGATGAGTTGCTGCACGACCGCCCCGGCGCGCGGCCGATCCTGCGGCCGGCGGGACAGAAGGCGTTCGATCAGGCCGGGCAGGGCGGGAGGCAGCGGCCCGGCGAAACGGCGAACATCGGCCGGCGGATCGCAGCGGTGCCGCCGGAAGGTCTGCCGCAGGGAGCCGGGCGGATACGGCAACCGGCCCGTCAGCATTTCGAACAACATCACTCCCAAACTGAACCAATCGCTGCTCAGGTCTTCGTGCGGCTCCGGGTCGCACAGCTCCGGCGCCAGGTAGTCGGCGGTGCCGAGGATGTAACCTTCACGCAGGAAGGAGGCGTTCTCGCCGGGCCGATGGGCGAAGCCGAGGTCGATCAGTACGGCGGCGCCGGCGGTTGTGAGACGGAGATTGTCCGGCTTGACGTCGCCGTGGAGGAAGCCGGCCCGGTGCAGCGCCGCCAGCGCCTCCGCCGTTTGCCGGGCCGTCCAGACGGCTTCCGTCGGGTCGAGCCGATAATCGCGCCGCAACCGTTGCCGCAGCGACTCGCCGGGCAGCCACTCCATCACCAGGAAATACGGCGGCAGCGTGACATGGGCGTGGGTGACGCGAACCAGATGTGGATGGTGGACGGCGAGACCGGCGCGGGCCTCGCGCTGAAGCAGCTTGACCGCGGTGGCCGCGTCGTCCCAGTCGTCGCGCACCACCTTGACGGCGCAAGGAGCGTCGGTCGCGGCGTCGCGGGCCGCATAGACGGCGGTCATCGGCCCGCCGCCGAGGAGTTCGAGCAGCTCGTAACCGGGTATGGACGGAATGGGCCGCATGATCGGGACCGCGAGACAGGGCCGCAAGAACGGAGGACGCGCGAGCGTCGGGAATGTTATCGGCCGTTGGGGCGGCGGTTGTGGAGGAAATCAAGCATGAGCGATCCCGTCAGATGATTCGATACAACGGCCCTCCATACGCCGCCAACGATTCGACGCGCAGGCTGACGGCCGGGTCCTCCTCCAGCGGCGGGGCATGGTGCGGCTTGATCCGAGCGTCGATCACCAGCGATCCGTTGCATCCCCAATGCTTCTGCCGCGTGAAGGCGCCGACGCCGTGAACGTCCGCCGCTGGGTTCGACCGCGTGAACGTCACCCAAAGCCAGTTGTTGAGCGTGCGCGCCGTGAATTCGCTGTCGTCCACCAGCACCACCAGCGGCAAGCCGTTCGGGCCATCGCACGCCTGGAATGTCTCGCAAAACCGCTGAACGTCCACCGGAGGGTCGCCGCCGCCAGCCGCATACGGCGGCCCCTTCACCGCCAGCACGCCGGGCAAGCAGATGCGCGGCTCCTCGAAGCCGTCCGGTAGAATCAGGTCTTGCGGCGGCTTCACGGCCAGCTGCCGCCGCATCGGCCCCGCCGCTGCGATCACCACCTTCGAGCCTTCGTTCAGACCCGTCCCGCTGTAGTCCAGCGTGTCGATGGTGGTGCGCGTCTGGAAATGGAGGTCGGTCCGCCAGTCCACGCGCTCCAGGAAATGCCGCAGGAACGCCGGGATGTCGTGAACGTCCAGGTCGCTATCGTCCTCCTGGGCGACAATAAGAAGGTATTTGGCAAGCGAAAGCTGCCCCTGGCCGAGCAGGGCGTTGGCGCAGGTGAGCAACTCCTGCGGCCGGCGTTCCTTGGCGTAGGGGACGTAGCGCTCGCTGCCGATCGCCAGCAGCAGCGGATGCACGCCGGCCGCATCCACGGCATGGACGGCGTGGACGCCGGGGACCACGGTTGGAATGATCGGTCCAGTCAGCTCATGGATGAACTTGCCGAAGCACGTGTCCTCCTGCGGCGGCCGGCCGACGACCGTGAACGGCCAGACCGCGCCTTCGCGGTGGTAGACGCGCTCCACGTTCAGTACGGGAAAGTCGTGGGCCAGGCTGTAATAGCCGAGATGGTCGCCGAACGGCCCCTCCGGCAGCTGCCGCTTCGGATCGACTGTGCCGATCACGGCGAAATCCGCTTCGGCCGGGATCGGCAGCGGGGAGACAGGATTGGAATCCTGTCCCACGTGCGGCGGCCGGACCAGCTCCACGCGCCGGCCGCCCAGCATCCCGGCGAACGCCAGCTCCGGCATCCCTTCCGGCAGCGGCATCACCGCGGCCATCGCCAGCGCCGGCGGTCCGCCGACGGAAATAACGACCCGAAACGGCGCGCCGCGATGCAGCGCCTTGGCATGATGGACGCCGATGCCGCGGTGGATCTGGTAATGCAGCCCGACCTCACGATCCGGCTGATATTCATTGCCGGAAAGCTGCACACGATACATTCCGAGGTTGGAATGGCGCCAACCGGGCCGATCCGCGTCCTCCGTGTAGACCTGCGGCAAAGTGATGAACCCCCCGCCGTCCTGCGGCCAACATTGCAGATGCGGCAACTGGCTGATTGTCGTGGTATGGCCGAGGATCGGTCCGCGGTTCACGAATTTCGGCCGGCCATGCAAGAGAGCGCCGGCCGCGTCGCGGTAGCGCCACGGATTCTTCCAGAACGCCGACGCATCGATTTTCAGCTCCACCAGGTGCCGCACCGCCGCCAGGGCGTCGCGGAAGAGGAAGCGCGTCCGTTCGATCGTGCCGAACAGGTTGCTCGCCATCGGAAAGGCGCAGCCCTTCACATTGGCGAAATATAGGGCCGGCCCGCCGACCGCATAGACTCGCCGCTGGATTTCCGCCATTTCCAGGTGGGGGTCGATCTCCGCTTCGATGCGGACGAGCTGGCGTGTCCGTTCCAGGTCGGCCAGGCAGGCGCGGAGGTTGCGGTAGCCCATCGCGTTTCCCTCGGCATTCATCCCCCATTTCATGATAGGGTGCGAGGGCGTCGCAAAGGTAGGCGGCCGCTCCGCAGGCACAGCAAATGCAAACCGGGAGGCGGACTCGCCTCCCGGTTCATCGATCCTGATTGTCGCGATCACCAACCGCGATGGTAGCCGAAGCCCACGCCGATCACCGGGGGCGGTTCGCGGTAGATCACCACCGGCGGCGGCGGTTCGCCCACGACCACGGCGCCCGGCGGCGGCGGCGGAGCATACGACATCGCCTGCATCGCCTCGACCACACAGTCGTGGACGTTGTTCTGCTTCAGCCAGGCGATCTCGTCGCCGCTTAAGTGGTAGACGAGCCCCGCCGTCTGAACCTCGTTGATGATGATCTGGTCGCTGGTCCCCTGGTGGGTCAGCGTCACCACGTCCTGGATGACCTGTGCCCGCCGCTGCTGGGCGTCCTTCGCGGCCACCTTCACGTTGTGATTGTCCACGGCGGCCCCAGTGACGCCGCCCAGCGTGGCGCCGGCGGCCGCGCCGATCAAGGCGCCCTCGCCAGCGTGGTGCGTCGCCGCGCCGATCGCGCCGCCGGCCAGGGCGCCCAGACCGCCGCCGGCCAGCATCCCGGTTCCCGCGGCTGTCTCGCAGCCCGTGGCCAGAAGGAACGGCGCCAGCGCGGCGCCAATCAAAATCCGCCGTTGCCACTTCCCTGCTTGCGGTTTGTTGATGCTAACCATAAAACATCCCCTCAACTGTCCCGAACAGCCCCCTCACCCTATCCCTCCCCCTCGGAGGGGGGAGGGATAGGGTGAGGGGGCATGGGTCTCGTACCAAGAGTGGACCTCGGCGTCAATCGCGTTCCGGATGCCGGCACGCGGTCCGCGCGCTCCCGTCCATCTTTATCGGGTTTTCGGAGCAACCAACATGATGCGACCTGGTTTCCTCCCGTCCGTCGCCCTAGCCGGCCTTGTGTCGGCCGTCCTTGCCTATCCCGCCCAGGCCGCCGATCCGGCCCCGGCCGCGGCGCCGGCGCCGCAAAAAGTCGTCACCGTCGAGGGGGTCACGGAATACCACCTCGACAATGGACTCCGCATTCTGCTTCTGCCCGACCCGTCCTCGGCCAGGTTCACCGTCAACCAGTGCGTCCTGGTCGGCTCCCGCATGGAGGGCTACGGCGAGGCCGGCATGGCTCACCTGCTCGAACACATGAATTTCAAGGGCACGCCGAACCACCAGCACATTCCCGACGACCTGAAAAATCACGGCGCCCAGTTCAACGCCACCACCTCGTTCGACCGCACCAACTACTTCGAAACGCTCAACGCCACCGACGAGAACCTCGACTTCGCCCTCAACCTCGAATCCGACCGCCTCATCCACAGCTTCATCCGCCACGAGGACCTCGCCACCGAAATGACCGTGGTGCGCAGCGAATTCGAGCGCGGCGAGAACTCGCCCAGCACCGTGCTCGGCCAGCGCATGATGGCCGCCGCCTACCAGTGGCACAATTACTCCAAGGACACCATCGGCAACCGCAGCGACATCGAGCGCGTGCCGATCGAGAACCTGCAAGCCTTCTATCACAAGTGGTATCAGCCGGATAACGTCGTGCTCATGATCTGCGGCAAGTTCGACCCGGACAAGGCCCTGTCCCTGGTCACCAAGTATT
>DATKHW010000211.1:0-8587 GCA_035546275.1 Gemmataceae bacterium | reverse complement strand
GCCGGGGCGTGGTTGAACTGGTCGGTGTACATCGACTTGATGAGGCACATCTCGTCGGCCGCGTCGTGCAGCCGCGGTATGGCATCGGACATCCACATGCCGCCCTTGCCGTGCTGGGTGAAGGTGCGCGGCGTGCCGAGCAGCTTCGGTGTGCCGGACGTGAACGCAAAGCGCTTGCCCTTGATGAATTCGTCGGGGGCCAGCTGCCCGGTGCGCTTTACCAGCTCCGGTTTATAGTCGAAAAGGTCGAGATGCGGCGGGGCGCCGGACATGTGCAGGTAGATGACGCGCTTGGCCTTCGGCGTGAACTGCGGCGGCCGGGGGGCGAGCGGATTGACGACGGCGTCCGTCGCGGCCCGCGCGTCGCCGTTCATCAGGCAGTGCAGCGCGATGGAGCCGAGGCTGAACTGGCCGGCGCTTTGCAGGAAATGGCGGCGGGTAATGTTCCGCAGGTGTTCGAGTCGGGGGTTCATGTACTTGTCCCTTGTGGGACAGGATTCCAATCCTGTCTTCTTCGCGACACAGGATTGGAATCCTGTCCCACAAATCCTCGTTCAGCGTTTCATCAACGTTTCATCCAGATTCAGCAGCACATTGGCCACCGTCGTCCACGCGGCGAGATCGACCGGGTCCATCCCGGCCGGCACAGGCCCGAGCGGATTGGTCGCCAGCTGCACCGCCTTGTCCTTGTCCCTGGCATACTCGGCGTGGGCGTCATCGTAGAGCTTGACGAGCCGTTCTACTTCCGCGTCGCGCGGCGACCGCGCCACACACAGGCGGAAGCCGAAGCGGGCCTTGTCGGCGGCCGTCGCTGTTGTGGCACGGTCTCCAGACCGTGGCACAACAGCGGCCATGCGCCGGGCCAGTGCCTGGGCCGCTTCCACGTATACCGGATCGTTCAATGTCACGAGCGCCTGCAGCGGCGTGTTGGTCCGCAGCCGGCGGACCGTGCAGACCTCGCGGTTCGGAGCGTCGAACGTGGACATCGACGGATACGGACTGCTGCGCCGCCATTCGGTGTAGAGGGCGCGGCGGTAACGGTCCTCGCCGGCGCTGGTCTGCCAATCCAGGCCGCCTCCGAATGCCGCGCTTAGGCCGGACGACGGCCGCGGCGGCTTCACCGACGGGCCGTACATCTTCCGGCTGAGCAGGCCGCTCACGGCCAGCGCCTGATCGCGCACCATTTCGGCGCTCAGGCGGAAACGCGGGCCGCGGGCCAGCAGCCGGTTGTCCGGATCGCGCTCCCGCAGGTCCGGCGTGACGCGCGACGACTGCCGATAGGTCGCCGACGTAACGAGGAGTTTGAGGAACTTTTTTACATCCCATTTCTGCCGCACCATTTCCGTGGCCAGCCAGTCGAGCAATTCGGGATGCTCCGGCAGCTCTCCCTGCGAGCCGAATTCCTCGCTGGTGCGGACAATGCCGATGCCGAATATCTGCTCCCAGAGCCGGTTCGCCAGAACGCGGGCGGTGAGTGGGTTTCGCGGATCGACGAGCCACCGCGCCAGGGCCAGGCGGTCGTGCGGCGTATTCGGATCGAGCGGAGGGAAAACGGCGGGGACGCCTTCGCTGACCTCGTCGCCGAGGGCCAGGTAGTTGCCGCGGATTTCGATGTGCGACTTACGGCGCTGGCCGGCCGGCAGCTCGCGCATGATCGGCACGGTGACGGCGACGATCTCGCCGAGCTGCTTTTTCAGCACGGCCAGCTGCGTCCGCTCGGCCGCCAGCTCCGGTGCGACCTCATGAGCGTAATAATTGGCGATCAGATTGCGCTGGGCGTCGCTGCGTTTTTCGAGGGCGACGGCCAGCGCGGCGCGCACGTCGTCGGGCGGCTTTATCCCGCCGAGCGGGTTTTTCGCCGACGTGGCCGACAGCCGGAACTTGCCGAGAATGTGCTGGCTGTATTTCGAGGAGTGGTCCAGCGTGAAGGTTAGCGTCGCCGGCGCGTGGCTGTCGATCGGCCGGTCCAGCACGAATACGGCCGTGTGGTCCTTGCCCTGTTGCGGCGAGACGGCCCAGCCGGCGTCGCCGCCCTTGCCGGCAATCGCTGCGGAGACCGGAAAGCCCTGCTGCTCGAAGTCGGCGCTGGCGGACTTGAAATGCTGCTCGGCCTTGTCCGCCTGCAACTGGAACGCCGATAGCACAAAGTTGCCCGCGCGCCCCGGCCCTTTCGACGGCAGCGAGGCGTCGGTAAGCGCTTCCAGGCGGACGCCGGTGATGTGCTTGAGATCGCTTTTAACCGTAATCGTGTATGTATCCATTGGGGGGCTTGTGCCGCTGGCGAGGACGGCGCCGTCCGCCTGCTTCGTCAGCGTCGCGCCGCTGGCCGACTCCAGCTGATCCGGCGTCAGCACGGTCCATTCCACCGGCCCGGCCAGGTCGCGCTCCCACGCCGCTTGGCCGGCGGCCAGCTCCGGCCGCTTCGCCTGGAACTTCGCTTCCACGGCGGCGATATCGGTTTCGAGCTTCGCTCGTTTCGTCTTCTGCTCGTCGGTGTAAACGGTCAGCATCGGGGTTTCGTCGGCCCGGTTAGCGTCGTCCGTGTTGTTGAAGATCGCGAAAAGCTGGAAATACTCCTTGTTCGTCAGCGGGTCGTATTTGTGGTCGTGGCACTGGCAGCAGGCGATGGACGCGCCCATCCAGACGGTCATCGTCGTGTTGACGCGGTCGATGATGGCGGCGTTGCGGAACTCCTCGGGGCTGGTGCCGCCCTCGCTGTTGGTCATCGTGTTGCGGTGGAACGCGGTGGCGATGAGCTGCTCGTCGGTCGGATGAGGCAGCAGGTCGCCGGCGATCTGTTCGATCGTGAACTGGTCGAACGGCTTGTTCTCGTTGAACGAGCGGATGACGTAATCGCGGTAGAGCCAGATGGTCCGCGGCGGGTCATTGGCGTAGCCGGCCGAGTCGCCGTAGCGCGCCAGGTCAAGCCACATCCGCGCCCAGTGCTCGCCGCAGGCGTCTTCCGCCAGCAGGCGGTCCACCAGCTTCTCATAGGCGTCGGGGGTTTGGTCGGCGACGAACGCATCGACCTCGGCCGGCGTCGGCGGCAGCCCGGTCAGGTCGAGCGACAGCCGGCGAATGAGCGTTTCTCGATCCGCTTCGGCGGATGGATGCAATCCCTCGCGTTCCAGTCGGGCCAGGATGAATTGGTCAATCGGGTTGCGAACCCATTTCTCATCCTGAACGGCCGGCGGTTCGGCCCGAACCGGCGCGATGAACGCCCAATGCGGCTGATATTCGGCCCCGCCGGCGATCCAGCGCTTGAGCAAGTCCTTCTGCTTATCGGTCAGCGTCTTCTTGGTCCGCGGCGGCGGCATCACCTTGCTCGGCACGTCCCAGAAGATGCGGTGAACCAGCTCGCTTTTGTCGGTATCTCCGGGAATGATGGCGCCCTTATTGACGGCGGCGTCGCGCTGGTCGAGGCGGAGGCCGGCCTTGCGGGCGGCTGCGTCGGGGCCGTGGCAGGCGAAGCAATTCTCCGCCAAAATGGGGCGGATGTCTCGGTTATAGGTCGGGTCATCGCCGGCGCGCGCCGCGGGCGCCAGGATGCAGGCCGCGAGGGCGCCGCACAGGGCGAGAGACGACCGCGTGAAAATTCGCATGGGGGGACCTTTCGCAACGCAAGGGCGATCCCGGCTTCGCCGGCGGCGGGGTAGGCGTTATTCATGATGGCCGCTGGGAATGCGGCGGTCAAGTCTCTAGGCGGTCTTTCGGCGCAATCCGCAGGGCCTCGCGGCCGACGATTCGGCAGCCCGAGTTGCTTGCCGGCGCGCCATCGGGTACGCTGGCTCCTGTTCCTCACAACCCCCGACGAAAGCGGCGAGCGCCATGAACACCACCGACTCGCACGGATTGGCTCGCGCTCTGTTCGACGAAGCAGGCGACGCCCTGCTGCTGTTCGATCCGCAGACCGACCGCCTTCTGGACGTCAACCCCACGGCCGAACGGCTGACGGGCATGGCCCGCGCGGAACTGATGCGCCAGCCGGCCACGTACCTGTTCCGCTTCGGCGGCCAGGGCGGAATGCAGCGGCTGCGCCAGGCTTGCCATGAGACGATCGCCTTCCACTCCCAGGACGGCTTTTACCTGAGGACGCGGCAGGACGGCGTCTGGATCCCGGTCAACATCACGGTCACGCGCCTGCACGTCCAGCCGCGGACGCTGGCCCTGGTCACCGCGCGCGATATGCGCGAATACAAGCGAGCGGAGGAAGAACTGGCGCGGGAGCGCAACCTGCTCCGCGCCCTGATGGACCACCTGCCCGACCACATCTTCGTCAAGGACACGCGCAGCCGGTTCGTGACGGCCAACGCCGCCACGGTGCAAACGCTTGGCGCCAAATCGCTGGAGGACATTCTCAACAAGACCGATTTCGACTTCCTGCCGCAGGAGCGCGCCCAGCAGTTCTACGCCGACGAGCAGACCGTCGTCCGGACCGGCCGGCCGCTGCTCAATCGCGAGGAGTTGCTGATCGACGCGGCCGGCCGGCGGAAATGGCTGCTGACTACGAAGGCGCCGTTCCGCGACGGCAACGGGGCCGTGGTCGGCCTGGTCGGCATGAGCCACGACGTGACGGAGCGCCGCGAGGCGGAGGAAGAGCGGGCCGGCTTGCTGGCGCGGGAGCAGCAGGCGCGGGCCGAGGCCGAGGCGGCGATGCAGGCGCTGCGGGCCAGCGAGGAACAATACCGATCGCTGGCGGAGGCCATTCCGCAGATCGTTTGGACGGCCAAGGCCGACGGCGCCGTCGATTTTTACAACCGGCGCTGGTTCGAATACACCGGCACGACGCTGGAACAGACTGGGGGCTGGGGCTGGGGTCCGGTGATTCACCCCGAGGATTTGCAACGCGTCGTTGCGCTCTGGACCGAAGCGCTGCGAACCGCGGAGCCGTTTGAGATTGAAACGCGCTTCCGGCGAGCCTCCGACGGCGCCTACCGCTGGCACCTGTGCCGGGCCGTGCCGGTGCTCGAACGCGACGGGCGGGTCGTCAAGTGGTTCGGCGGCTGCACCGACATCGACGACCAGAAGCGGGCCGCCGAGGCCATGCACCAGGCCAAAGAGGCGGCGGAGACGGCCAACCGGGCCAAGAGCGAGTTCCTGGCCAACATGAGCCACGAAATCCGCACGCCGATGAACGGCATCATTGGCATGACGGAGTTGGCCCTGGAAACGAACCTGACGCGCGAACAACGCGAGTATCTCATGATGGTCAAGGCGTCGGCCGACGCCCTGCTGGCGGTGATTAACGACATTCTCGATTTCTCAAGGATCGAAGCCCGCAAGCTGCATCTGGAGGCGGTGGATTTTCCGCTGCGCGACCACCTGGGCGATATGCTCAAGGCCCTAGCCGTGCGGGCCGAGGAAAGAGGATTGGAATTGGCTTGTCACATTGCCCCGGACGTGCCGGAGGTCGTGGTCGGCGATCCGACGCGGCTGCGGCAGGTCGTCGTCAATCTGGTCGGCAACGCGCTCAAATTCACGGAGCGCGGCGAAGTCGTGGTTGAAGTCCGAAGAGCATCCGCAGATTACGCCGATTACGCAGAAAAGAAATCTGCGGAATCTGCGGATGTTCTCCTCTTTTCGGTCCGTGACACCGGCATCGGTATTCCGCCGGATAAGCAGAAGCTGATCTTCGATGCTTTTTCGCAGGCCGACGCTTCCACCACGCGCAAATATGGCGGCACCGGCCTCGGCCTGGCCATCACGACGCAGCTGGTTCAAATGATGGGCGGCCGTATCTGGGTCGAAAGCGAGGTCGGCAAGGGCAGCACGTTCCACTTCACGGCCCGCTTCGGCGCGGCGACCGGGTCGGCGCCGCGACCGCCGGCGGCCGAGCCGACCCAGCTGCACGGCTTGCGGGTGCTGGTAGTCGATGACAACGCCACTAACCGCCGCATCCTGGAAGAGGTCCTGCGCAACTGGGGGCTGCGGCCGACGGCGGTGGACGGCGGTCAGTCGGCGCTGGCGGCGATGGAACACGCGGCGTGCGCCGGCGAGCCATTTCGGCTGGTGCTGCTTGACGGCCACATGCCGGAGATGGACGGCTTCACGTTGGCCGAGCACATCCGGCGCGACCGTGAACGCGCGGACGTGGCGCTGGTGATGCTGACCTCCGCCGGCCGGCCCGACGACGTCGTCCGCTGCCGGCAGCTGGGCATCGACGCTTACTTGATGAAGCCCGTCAAGCAATCCGAATTGTTCGATGCGGTGCTGACCGCGGCGTCTGCCGTCCCGCGTCCCACGTCCCGCCTCGAAGCCGACGGCTCGGCCGCCAGAGACGGACAAGCGACGGCGGAAAGCGGGCAAAGCGCCCGCGCGTTGCGCGTTCTTCTGGCCGAGGACCATCCCGTCAATCAGAAGCTGGCGGTGCGGCTGCTGGAGAAGCGCGGCTGCAGCGTGGCAGTGGTCGGCGACGGCAAGGAAGCGCTGGCGGCCCTGGAACGGCAGCCGTTCGATCTGGTGCTGATGGACGTGCAAATGCCCGACATGGACGGCTTCGAAACGGCGGGCCGGATTCGGCAGGGGGAACAAGCCAGCGGCAAACGTCTGCCGATCCTCGCCATGACCGCTTACGCCATGAAAGGCGACCGCGAGCGCTGCCTGGCGGCGGGCATGGACGGCTACGTCTCCAAGCCGATCCAGCCGCAAGAGCTGTTCGACGCCATCGACCGCTTGTTTCCGCCTTCCCAGATCGCTCCGGGCGCTCACGCAACGCGGCTCGCCGAACCGTCGTCGGAATCGGTCGTCGGCCGAGAGGAGGCCCTGCGCCGGGTCGGCGGCGACGTGGGCTTGCTGGCGGACCTGGCGCGGATGTTCCTGGACGCCTATCCCCAGCAGATGACCGAGCTGCGAGCGGCTGCCGGACGCGGCGACGGCTCAGCGGTGCAACGGTTGGCCCACACGATCAAGGGAGCGGTTGGGACCTTTGGCGCCGGCGCCGCGTTCGAGGCGGCGCTGCGCCTGGAAAAGGCGGCTCGCGCCGGCGACCTAACTCACGCCGAGCAGGATGGCGCCGCCCTTGAGGAGGCCCTTGCCCAAATGCGACCGGCTCTCAGCGCCTGGGGGGCCGAAGGGGACGGAAAGTGATCGGCTCGCCGTTCACTCCGGCAGCAGCTCCGCCAGTTTGCGCGTCAGCGATTTCATCGTTACGCCGGGATCGCACAGGACCGCCGTGTTCGGCCGCGCCCGCACGTGCTTGGCCCAATCGGCCTGCTTTTCTCCCAGCACCAGGACGCCCGCGCACGAGAATTGTTTCCGAATGGCCTCGTCGATGATGTTCTCGAAAGCGAGCCGGCCGTCCTCGCCGGTGGTGCGGGCGTCCACGATGAGCGCGTCATAGGGCTGCTGGCGGAAACGGTCCAGCGCGCGCTGCGGGTCCGAAGAAATCAGAACGCGGTAGCCCATCTCCTTGAATTTGTCGCGCACGGCGTCCTGCAATCGCTCGTCGCTTTCCACCACGAACAGCGACCGCCCCGCCCCGCTCGGCCCCCCGCCTTTCCCTGTCGCGGCGGCGACCTTGCCTTCCACGTCGCGCCGAGCCGCCCGGATCGCATCGATCAGCTGCGACGGCGTCTGATATCGCTGCGTCGGGGACAGCGACATCATCGTCTCGCACAGCTGGAAGACCGACGCCGGCGCCTGCACCTCGTCGCGCGACAGCGTCGGCAGGTTGTCGTAGCGCGACTTGTGCATTCGCGCGTGTTTGTCGCGCGTCATCGGCATCGGCGGCCGGCCGGTCAGCATTTCGTAGAATACGCATCCCAAAAAGAAGATGTCGCTGCGCACGTCGCCGGATTTCACGTTGGTGGCTTTCTCCAGGCCGGCGTAGTCGACTGTGCGCTCCACCTTGTCTTTCTTTTTCGAGTCCTCTTGGAGCATGGCGAAGAACTGGGCCAGGCCGAAGTCCACCAGCTTGGCGCCGCCCTGACTGGAGATCAGCAAGTTCGTCAGCTTGACGTCACGGTGCGTTACGCCGCGAGAGTAGGCGTAGGCCAGGCCGTTGGCCGAGTCCTCCAGGATGCGCAGCGCCTCGGCCGGCGTCAGCTTTTTGCGGATTTGCAGAATTTCGCGCAGGTTCCCCCCCTCGACGAACTCCATGACGATGAAGTATTGCTTCGTGACAGGGTCCTGGCTCATGTTCAGCACTTCGACGATGCTGGGGTGCTTGAGCGTCTGACCGACGCGGCCTTCGCGGATGAACAGGTCGATGCGCTGCTGGTCCTCGCTCCAGCGCTTGCGCAGCACTTTGATGGCCACGACGCGGCCGTCGCGCGGATCGTCGGCGCGGAAGACGCGGCCGAAGCTCCCCGACGCCACCTTGTAGAGAATGCGGTAGCCGCCCAGAAAATAGCCGTCGTCGTCGCCCTTGAGCAGCTTGGCGCTTTGCCAGGGCGTCAGCCAGCCGCGGCGCTCCAGGGCGCGCAGGAAGGCGATCATGTCGGGCGGCTTGCCTCCGAACTCCTCCAGGGAGTCGCGGAGCTGCACTTCGGTGATGAGGCCAACTTTGACGGCGAGCCGCCCCAGTGCAACGGGGTCAGGGATTTCCATGATGATCCTGCGACAAAACCGACTTGGAGACGCCTTCCCG
>DATKHW010000210.1:0-4160 GCA_035546275.1 Gemmataceae bacterium | reverse complement strand
CGGCAGCAAGTACGACCTCCACCTCCGGCGCGGCAAGATGGAGCGGATGCGGGCCAGCCTCAAGCTCGACTACAACGAGAAGCGCGATTTCGTGGGTTTCGGCGCCGAGGATTTCCGCCGGCTCAACGGGATGCCCGGATTTACGCACTACTCTGCCCTGACTAGGGTGGACGCCGACGCCCAGGCCGTCAGCTGCCTCGACATCGACGGCGACGGCAAGCCGGACGTCTGCCTGGCCGGCGCCGGCCGCATCGCCGTGCTGAAAAACGGCGGCGATTCGCTGGACGAGATGACCATTCCCGGTTTGACGGGCGGATGCCGGGCCGCGGTCTGGGCCGACTACAACGGCGACGGCCTGCCCGACCTGCTCCTGGCCACGCCGGACGGGCCGAAGCTCTATACGAATCTCGGCAAGGGCCAGTTCCGCGACGACAGCCATCTGCTGCCGCGCCAGCCGGGCTGGAACCTGACCGCGGCCGCCTGGATCGACTACGACGGCGACGGCCGGCCCGACATCCTGCTGGGCAACGGCTTCCACGGCCTGCGCCTCTACCGCAACAAGGGGCCGGTGGACGCTTCGGCCGTGCCGCTGAAACTGGGCAAGTGGTGGTACTGCGGCCCGTTTGAGAACCAGAACGGCCAGGGTTTCGCGGCCGTCAAGCCGCCGGAGCAAGGCGTCAACTTGACGCAGAAATTCGGCGGCAAGAACGGCGAGGAAGCGGCGTGGAAAGAGGGAAAATTCAACGACGGCGAGGTGAATAATCTTGCACTCTTCAAGCCGGAAAACAACGTCGATGCCGTGGTCTACCTCTACCGCGAGATCGAGAGCGACAAGCCGCGCGAACTGCCCATTTCGCTGGGCAGCGACGACACGCTGACCGTCTGGCTCAACGGCGAGAAGATCGTGTCGGAGAACGTGCAGCGCGCCTGCCAGCCGGACCAGACGAAGGCGGTGCTGAAGCTGAAGCAGGGCGTGAACAAGCTGCTGATGAAGATTTGCCAGGGCGGCGGCGCCTGGGAGTTTTATTTCAAGGCGGCGGACGGCTTGCCCCCGGCGATCACGTGGGCGTTTGAGGACGTGTCCGACGCGGTCGGCCTCGGCGCCAACGGGATCGGCAGCACGGTCAAGGGCGACAGCCTGGTGGTCTGCGACGTAAACGGCGACGGCCGGCCCGACTTCCTCTACTCGGCCGGCGATGGCGTTCTCGTGATGAACACGGCGAAGGGCTTCGTCGAGGCCAAGGATTCCGGCATTTCCTACAAGGCGGGCAAAGTAGGTCCGGTATTCGGCGACTACGACAACGACGGCCTGCCCGACCTCTTCGTGCCGCAGAAGGACGGCTGCAAGCTGTTCCACAACCTCGGCGGCGGCAAGTTCGAGGACGTGACCGCTAAGTCCGGCCTGGACAAGTTCACCGGCTGGGGCACGAGCGCCGCCTGGGGCGACGTGGACAACGACGGCAAGCTCGACCTGGTGATCGGCGTCCTCCGCGGCCCCAACCGCTTCTTCCGCAACAAGGGCGACGGCACATTCGAGGACGCCACGGAGGCGATCGGCCTGAATCAGCGGATATTTAACACGCAGGCGATCGGTTTGGTCGATCTCAACGGCGACGGCGTGCTGGACATGGTCTTCAACAACGAGGGCCAGGAATCGTGCGTCCTCTTGGGCAATCCCGAATGGGTCGCCAAGCGAACGCCGGTGATGCTGAGCATCGCGGCCAAGACCGGCGTGATCGGCAGCAAGGTGAAGGTGACGGACAAGGACGGCAAGCTGATCGCCGTGCAGCAGGTGTCCGGCGGCGAGGGACGCGGCGGCCAATCGGCGCCCACGGCGCGCTTCGCGCTCGCGCCGGGGACGTACCGCGTGGAGGTGCTATTCAGCAACGGCGACCGGCGAGCGAAGGAACTGGTCGTGGCCGGCACGCACGTCAAGGCGGTCCTGGACGAACAGACGCCGAAGGCGGACTGAAGATTCACCACAAAGACACAAAGAACACAAAGGAAGACAAAGGAGGTATAAGTCATGCAGACGGCCCTGAAATGCTTCTTCTCCGGCCTTTGTGTTCTTTGTGTCTTTGTGGTGAATTCTTTCGCCGCCGAGTCGGGCTGGACGATGTACCGCGGCAACACGCAGCGGACTGGCAACACCGACGGCAAGGCCGGCCCCGCCAACCCCGCTGTTCTGTGGGTGATGCCGAGCAAGGAGCATTTCGTCGCCTCGCCGACGCCGGCCGGCGACCGCCTCTTAATCAGCGGCCTCGGCCCCTTCAACGTCTCCACCTTCTACTGCCTCGCCGCCGATCCCAAGGCCGACCCGCGCGTCGTCTGGACCAAGACGACGCCGTTCCTCAAGCTGCCGACCGTCAGCTCCCCGGCCGTCGTCGGCGACAAGCTCATCTTCGGCGACGGCATGCACCAGACCGACGCCGGCGCCACGCTCTACTGCATCGGCCTCGACAAGGGCCGGCCCTACTGGCAATTGCCCGTTTTGGGATCGCTCGTTCACATGGAAGGTTCCCCGACTGTCGTGGACGGCAAGGTGTATCTCGGCGCCGGATCCGGCGGCGTGGTCTGCGTGGACATGAACCGCGTCGCGCTGGAAGGCAAGGAAATGGACCTGCCGTCCATCCAGAAAATCCTCGACCAGAAATGGGCGGATTTGCAAGCCAAGTACGAGATCGACAAGAAACAGGATGCACTTTTGGCGCTGCCGCCGAGCGAGGACCAGCTGCCGAAGCCGGCCCCGGTGCTGCTGTGGCAGCAGGGCAAGGACAAGTGGCACGTGGACGCCCCGGTGACGGTGATCGGCGACCGCGTGCTGGTCACGTCCGCCTTTCTGGACAAGGAGCAACTCGGCGACCGCGCTCTCTTCTGCCTCAACGCCAAGACAGGAGATATCGTGTGGCGGAAGCCGCTGGCGGTCAACCCGTGGGGCGGCCCGTCGGTGATCGGCAAGATGGTCGTGGTCAGCGGCAGCACGATCGGCTTCGATCCCAATGCGATCAAGGGCGCCAGGGGCGAGCTGAATGCCTTCGACCTGGAGACCGGCGCCGAGAAGTGGCACAAGGACGTCAAGGGCGGCGTGGTTTCCTGCGCGGCCTTGACCGAGGAAGCGGTCGTGGTCGTCGCCACGGATGGCAAGGTGCGGGCGTACAAGCTGGACAGCGGGGAGCCCCTGTGGAACACGGACGTCAAGGCGCCGCTGTTCGCCCCGCCGGCGATCGCGGGCGGCGTCGTATACGCCGGCGACCTCAAAGGGGTGCTGCACGCCATCGACCTGGCGAGCGGCGCCGAGAAGTGGAGCCTCGACCTGGCCTCTGACCCGGTCAAGGCGCCCGGCATGATCTACGGCGGCCCGGCCGTGCAGGGGGGACGCATCTACGTCGCCACCGTCAACCTCGCCGACAACGGCAAGGGGACGCCGACGGCGGTGGTGTGCATCGGGGAGAAGTGAACGAGGAGAATCGCATATGACACAACGGAAATGGGGCCTTGCCGCGCTGATCGTCGCTATCGGCGCCTGCGCTTTCGCCGCGGCCGACGGCGACAAGCCGGCCGATACGCCGGGCGTCGTCGTGGACAAGGACAAGCGCACCATCACCATCGACGCCAAGGTTTCGCCGCGCAAGTTTAGCGACCCGCGCTATATGCGGGCCGACGGCACGCCCTACCCGCTTGAAGTCGTGGCCTGCTGGCCGTTCGAGAAGCCGCATCAGCAAAAGGCGCACGAGACCGCCTACACCGTCGAATGCCAGCCGAGCGACGTGGCCAAGGCGGTCGAGTCGTTTGGATTGAAGCCCGGCACGCCGCAGAACGGCGGCGAGAACTACCCCGACGGGCCGGAGGTCAACATCTTCGTCGAGGCGCCGACCGATTCCGGTGATATGAAGCGTTACCCGATAGAAAAAACAATGATTGACCCGAAGACGGGCAAGTCGCTGGGCAAGCAGCGCTGGCACTTCACCGGCTCAGCCCTGGTCCAACCCGACCCAAACAAGGTTGAGAAGGTCTTCGGCGCCGACACCACGGGGACGCTCATCTGCGTCTTCCCCGTCACGGACCTGACGGTTTTCCAGGCGCACCAGAAATTCACCGATCAGCACGTCGTCGATCTGGAGATCGACAAGAAGCTGCTGCCCAAGGAGGGGACGCCGGTC
>DATKHW010000209.1:0-12522 GCA_035546275.1 Gemmataceae bacterium | reverse complement strand
TCTATTGAGGTAGAAAGAATAAACAAATAGGCCACGGCTGAATTAGCCGTGGCGCGAATCGGAAGTCCTGGGGCGATCGGCCTTGTCCTCACGGCCCCTTGGTCGTCGTCTCGGTCGCCGTGGCCGTGTTGTCGCTTGCATCCGTGGCCGTGGCCTTGTAGGTGATCGTGCCGTTCTGGAGGCTGGTCACGTCGATGCCGCTCACGGTCCAATTCCCGGAGGAGTCCACGGTCGCCGTAAACGGGGCCGTGGTGTTCGTCCCGTCGGTGGCCGTCACCGTTACGGCGGCGCCGACTTCCGTCGTGCCCGAGGCGCTGGTGTTCGTCTCGTTGGCGGACGTGATCGGATTCGTGACGGACGTAATGGCCACGGTCGTCTTGGTCGCCGAGGCGTTGTTCGCCGCGGTGTTGCCCGCCGAGTTCGTGGCGACGACGTCATAAGTGATCGTGCCGTCCTTAAGGCTGCTCACGTCGAGGTTGACGGACCAGGCCCCGGTGCTGCTTGCCGTGGTGGTTACGGCCGGCGTCGTCGTCGTGTTGTCGGTGGCCGTCACGGAGATCGAAACGCCGGCGGTTGCCGTGCCGGAGACGGTGACGTTGTGCTGGTTGGCGATTGTGACCGGGTTGGTCGAACTTGTAATGCTAACGGTCGGCGCTGCGGTGTTCTTGGAGGCCGTGGCCGTGGCCGTAAGAGTGCGCCCGTCGGCGTCGGTGGTGGTCGCCGTGTAGGTGATTGTGCCGTCGGCCAGGGTGTTGACGTTGATGTTGGAAGCCGTCCAGGTCCCGTTGGCGCCGACGGTCGCCGTCACCGGGTTGATCGTGTTGGTCCCATCGGTCGCGGTGACCGAGACCGTCTCGCCGGCGGTTCCAATGCCCGAAGCGGTCGTGGTGGTCAGATTGCCATCGTTGATCGGGTTGGTCACCGACGTAATCGCCAGCGGCTCGACCGTCACCTGGAACGAAGCTTGCACGCTGGCGCCGAATTGGTCGGTAGCTTGAACGGTAATCGTGGCCGTCCCACTTGTCGCCGACGGGTTGAGCGAGTTAATGGACAGGACCTCCGGATGGCCCGCGACGAACGACGTGCTGACCAGCGACGGGTTGCTGTTACCCACGACCGAATAGGTCAACGACTCGTCCTGCTTGACGATCTGGACGTTATTAATGGTGAGGTAATCGCTCGGCGTCGTGTTCGTCGGGAAACTGGTCAGGTTGGCGGAGGAGCTGATCGGCAGCACGTTGAACGCCGAGTTGAAGTCGCTCTCGTTCTGGACCGGTGTGGACTGCAGCGCCTCGAACACGGCCTGGCTTGTGGGATCCGAGGCCACGGCGCCGAACACGGCGAAGTTGCCGGCGAGGTTATTCTGGTTGTTCGCCAGGTTGAAGAAGAATTGGCTGGTGGCGCCGTTCGGTTCATTGGGCGGCTGCGCCATGGCCAGTGTTCCGGCGTTATCGGGAAAGCCGGGACTGAACTCGTTGGCCAGCTGCGGGTCGTTGGCGTTGGCCACGGCGGGGAAGGCAGTGACGTCCCCGCTGGAATTCGTCTGGAGGCCGAAGCCGCCGCCTTGCAGGACGGCCGGCGCCGTGTCGAGCCGATGGAAGATCGTGCCGTCGTATCGGCTGTTCTCGACGTAATCAAGGAAGTTGGCAACCGTCTGCGGCGCCGCGGCGTCGTTCAGGTTCACCGTCATGGCGCCGTCGGAAGTGTTGAAGACCACCTGGCTGTTCGTCATGTCGGGATCGAGGAAGTTGGCGGCCAGGTCGATGGTCGTACTGCCGCCCGAAGCGACTGCGACGTTCGAGATCGGCACGTTCACGACGGGCGGGCTGTTGGACGTCTTCCCGGCGGTGGGCAGACCAAAGGCATTGCTCGGCGGCGTGTTGAGGAAATCTCGCAGCGAAATGAGGCTCGGCGATAGGCCGCCGGCGGTGATATTGTCGACTGTGTTCTGCCCCGGGACGACCGTCACAGCGCCCACGGACCCGCCCTGGATGAGGCTGGCGTCTGGCAGCGCAGTCAACTCGTAGGTCCCTGCCGGGACGCTGCGAAAGGCGAAAGCCCCACTGGCATCGGATGTGGCGGTCAAGTCCTCGGACGTGCCCTGGGTCGAGGTCCCAGTCAGCGTCACCTGAATTCCTTGCAATGAAGAAGGCGTGAGGACGTTGCCGCTGGCGATGACGGAGCCGCTCACCGTGCCAAGCGTGCTGGGGGAGGGAGTAATGCGGTCCTCAAGCTGCCACAGTTCCAGACGAGTTACAGGCCGCCGCTTATGATTTGCCGGTCGGGACGGTCGATCGGCAAGGCGACCGAGGAGGTTCCACAAGTGTCGAGTGAAGCGGCGCATTACAATTCCTCGATGAATCCAGGGTATTTCAACCGCCGGTGGGGGTTTTGCGAGTTTGCCGAGTTTGGGGACGCTTGGAATAATATACCAGCACGGAATAAACGAATGCAAGGATGATGACGTTTCACCGCATCGCCGGGCGCAGCGTGAACAGCCGGGCTCCCTATCCAATCCCTGCTATTTTTCGGCAAGTGTGACAGCCCGCCTCAAGTGCGGGGATCGCTCCGAGTGCGTGAATCAGTTTCCCCATCTCCTTTGGCCGAACAGGCGGTGCAACCGGAATCCGTGGAAAAGAACGCATGGCCGGCCGGATTGACAAAGCCGGCCTTTTCGGCAAGCCGATACTTATCGTGCGAACCAGCGCAGGCGTCGGCTTACCTGCCGCCCGTGCCGGCCTTCTTCCTGGAGGATGACGATGACCCGAACCAGCCCAATCGCCGTCCTGGCGGTCCTGATCCTTGGCGGAGCGGCCTTCGGACAACCCGCGCCCTCGTCCCCGGCCGACGTGACGTTTCCGGCATGTGCCGCGGATTGCGGCGCGGCGGACGGCGGCCGCGTCTGGGCCGACGCCGAATTCCTCCTGGGCTGGGTCCAGGGCGATCCCCTGCCGCCGCTGGTCGCCAGCAGCCCCGCTGGCACGGCTCGCGCCTCGGCCGGCGTTCTTGGCACGCCGGGCGTCGTCACGCTGTTCGGCGGGGCGACCGCCGACAACAGCACGCGCCAGGGGGCTCGCTTTGACGTCGGTTACTGGTTCGACGCCAACCGCCAGTTTGGCATCGAAGCCGGAATGTTCGCCCTGGAGAGCGACACCGAGGCCTTCGGCGCCTCCTCAAACGGCGCCCCGATCCTGGCTCGGCCCTACATGGATGTGACGACCGGCAATGCCGCGTCCGCCTTGGTGGCGTTCCCCGGCGTTTCGACCGGATCGGTCGGCGTCGCCGACTCCGGCCGTAATTTCGTCGGCGTCAACGCCGACCTCGCCGGCAATTGCATAGACATGCCCGATTGCCGCATCGACGCGCTCATTGGCTACCAGGGCCTGCGCTACGATGAACGGCTGGGCGTCACACAAACGATCGTCCCCACGTCCGGCCCATTTGTCGCAGGCACCACGATCCTATCCAGCGACGCTTTCGCTACAAAGAACATTTTCAACGGCCTCGACCTCGGCTTCCGCAGCCAGTTCCGCTATGACGCCTTTTCGATGGACCTTCTGACCAAGGTCGCGGCCGGCCCGCTGCAGCGGAACGTGACCATTCTGGGGTCGCAGACCGTTACCGTTCCCGGCGCCGCTCCCGTCGTCAGCACGGGCGGATTGCTGGCCCTGTCGAGCAATATCGGCTCCTTCACCACGCACGCGCTGACTGCGGCGCCCGAGGTCGGCGTCAAGTTCGGCTATGACGTTTCGCCGCACGTCCGCGTGTACGGCGGGTACGACATCCTGTGGTGGTTGAATGTGGTGCGGACTGGCGAGCAGGTGGACGTGGGCGTCAACCCCGGCTTGATTCCGCCGGCGACGGCAGGCGCGGGCAGTCCATCGCGCCCCGCGTTTACGGGCGTCACTTCCAGCATTTGGGCGCAAACGCTGTCGCTTGGGTTGGAAGTGAAGTACTAGGACGGGACATTTGGAAGCGGCGCATCGTGCCGCGGCGCGCCGGCTGGATCGATCACGACAGCTTGTCGTCGTACTCTTCGCCCTGATCGCGAAAGGCCTCGAAGACGGCTTCCGCGTTCTTCTCGACGTAGTCGTACCACGCATGGACGGCCGGACTCCACCGATCGCCTTTGAGCGTGAACCGCGCCACCCGTCCATCAAGGCCGTCGCCGCAGACCGAGCCGAGCGGCGTATACGGACTGCGCAAGGCGCCTTGCACGCGCGCCGGATCGCCGCCGGCGCGCCATACGGTGCGCCGCATCGCCCAGTCCAGCATGGCGGCGATGATCTCGTCTCTCGGCGTGCCGTTGTGAAGCTCGATGACCAGCGCGTCGCCGAAGGCCGTGATGATCTCATGGGGCCATTGCATCATGACCTCCAGGCCAGATCGGATATTCTTCCCTGCTTGCGGCGCCGGCGAACCGTTGGCCATTATATGAGGCCGCTTACCGCTCTCCGTCATGCACTGGCGTTTTCGTCCACTTCTGATACAACCGCGCTATCTGGCACACCGTGGGGCTGGCGTCGCTTTCCGCCATCTGCTGCAATCGGTCGCTGAGATCGACCACATCCTGCTGAGTCATCGCTCGCAGGGCGGCCAACCGAACAGCAGCCGAGTCATCGTGGCTCAATTCGCGCAGCCACACGCCCGGTTCGACGTCGGCCCCGCGCTGCAAGTAGTCGAGCACGTTGAGCCGTTCGGCTGGGTCGGGATGGCAGAGGCACCAGCCGATCTTGAAAGACAAAGGCGACAGACGCCGGTTGTTACGCAGGACGTCCTCGCAAGCTTTGCGCACTGCCGGATCGGAATCGTGCAGGACCGGCAGCAGGCTCTTGGCCGGGACCTGCTTTTCATCCGCCGGGCCGACCGCCGCCAGTGCCGCTCGCCGCACTTCGGGGGCGGGGTCCTTGAGCAGCACCGCAACGTCATCCAGCAAGTCCGGGGCATAATGCAGCGACGCCTTGACTGCGGACAGCCGGATCGCCGCCGGCTCGTCGTACAACGCTTTTCGCACAAGCGGCCGGCCGGAGGCAAGCATCTCTCTAGCAGCTTCCATGTGGTCGAGGGCCTGGGAAAACAGGTTCAGAGCGGCGGCATGCGTTTCTCCCTCCGGAACTTCCGCCGCTTCTGTGACCAGTCGCGCACACGACGTAAGCAGCGCGCCGGCGGGTTTTACCGAATCCGGCCGAAACCACGCGGCGGCGCTATCCAGGACCACGCACCGCCCCTTCGGGCTGCAGTCGCCGAAGCTCTTCGCCATGCGCTCAGCCAGACCGGCGGCGCGGCCGTCGGCGCCGTCCCATTGCCCGGTCCACCGTTCCAGCACCGCGCCCGCATTGCGGCAAACGCCGTCGTCGGCACCCGCCAGACTGGCAAGCACGGCCGGCTCTGCCGCTTCGCCCAGCCCCGCAACGCGGTCCGCCCAAAGCGCCCGGTCCTGGTCCGTCGCCCGCTCCAATCCGCTCATGCAATACCAGGTCAGCAAGGGCGCCCGCTCCAGCCAAACCGCCGCGGCTCCGCCCAGCAGCGCCCCGACGGCGAAAAGCCCCGCGACGACCCATTTTTTCATGCTTTTTGGAGCGGGCATGGCCGATTCCTCCTGGCCGCAGTTATTCCTCCTGAACGGCGCGAAATCATAGCCCGGACGCATTCCCCGCCACAAGGGCAACCAGCGCCGGCGGACTTCCCGGCAAAATCGTTCATGACGACGCGGGCCGTGGTTCGATCTAGGTTGCGGGGCGAGCCGATTCCCGCCGCGTACACTGCCGTTTCTATGAGGTGAATGATGCGACGCCGGCGCTTGAGGACCGTCTGGCTGGGGGCGTGTGCGTGCGTGCTGGCCGGCCTGGCGTCTTCGGCCTTTGGACAAACGGCCGACGCACCCTTGGACCCCAACGATTTCGCCGCCGACGTCCAGCCGCGCGTCCACGCCGTGATCGATCAGCCGACGCTGACCGCCCACGGACCACGGGAAATGTTCACTTGTCAGCCGTCGATGTATCGGCGTTTGATCGATCATCCCGACCAGACCGTCCGCCTTTGGCGGCGGCTCGGCGCCAAGTGCATCGAAGTGCAGGACGGCGGCGGCGGCCGCTTCGCCTGGCAAGAGGGCGTCAGCGAAGTCCACTGGGAGGTCATTCTCGACGGCCCGACGCGCCGCGTTTGGTACGCCGAGGGGCAGGTAAAGCCCGCCCTGCTGATTCCGGCCGTGCCCGTCAAGGCACTCTTGGTCCTTGACTACGTGGAAGGAAAGGACGGCGCCGGCCGTCCGGCGGTGCGGCATCAGATGCAGCTGATCCTGCACACCGACAGCAGGGTCATGGCTCTGGCTACGAAAATGATGGGCGACTCCGCCCCTAAGACCGCCGAGAAATTCCTGGCGCAGCTGCAAATGTTCTATGCGGCCATGGCCTGGTACCTCGATCAGCACCCCGACAAGGCGGAGAAAATGTTCGCCTCGCTGGGCCAGCCCGACCCGCCGGACTCGACCTTGCACAATCCCATTCCCCCGCGCTCGCCCGGCGATCCGCAGGGGCCCGACCGCTGACGGCAGGCGGCGCCGCGGCGTCTGCATACATTCAACCTTGCCCGTTTGCCGGAGGCGCCGCGGAGATCGACCCGATGACGGACAAGCCGCCGCTGACGTACCGATCCGCCGGCCTCGACCTCGACCTGTATGAGCAAACCCTCGCCGGCATGGCCCCACTGCTCAAGCGGACGCACACGCCGCGCGTCCTCGACGGGTTCGGCGGCTTCGCCAGCCTGTTCAGCCTCGATTACAATTCCCGCTTGTTCGCTCGGAATTATCGGCATCCCGTCCTTGTCTCCTGCACCGACGGCGTCGGCAGCAAGCTCAAGGTCGCGGCCTTGGCCGGCAAGCACGACACCGTGGGCGTCGACCTCGTGGCCATGTCGGTCAACGACTGCCTCTGCACCGGCGGCGAGCCGCTCGTGTTTCTCGACTACATCGCCATGCCCCAGGACGATCCGGCCCTGACGCGCGACCTCGTCAAAGGAATTAGCGACGGCTGCATGGAGGCGGATTGCGCCCTCGTAGGCGGCGAAACGGCGATCCTGCCCGATTTCTACCAACCGGGCGATTACGACATGGCCGGCTTTTGCGTCGGCGTCGTGGAGCGCGAACACATCATCAGCGGCCGGCGCATCCAGGTCGGCGATAAGGTGCTGGGCCTGGCCTCGAGCGGATTGCATTCCAACGGTTACAGTCTGGTGCGCAAAATCGTGTTCGAGCGGGCTGGCCTTAAAATCAGCCAATTCGTACCGGAATTGGGTCGAACCGTCGGCCAAGAATTGCTGGAACCGACGCGGATTTACGTCCGGGCTGTGAAGATGCTGCTGCAGCATTACCCGGTGAAGCGCGTCGTGCGCGGGCTAGCGCACATTACCGGCGAGGGATTGGAGGGCAACATCCCGCGCATCCTCCCACCGGGGAGGCGCGTCTTCCTGGACAAGGCAAGGTGGACCATTCCGCCTGTGTTCGGCTGGCTGCAGCGCATCGGGCCCGTCGCAGAAGAAGAGCTGTATCGGGTGTTCAATATGGGGATCGGTTTCGTCGTGATCGCGAGTCCATACTACGCCGAGAGCGTCCAGCGACAGTTGGACGAGGCGCGAATCAAGACATGGGTGATCGGCGAAGTGCGCGAAGGCGAGCCGGGCGTGGAATTCATTTGAATTGCGCGCCCAGATTCGCGGGCCAATGGAGCGGCGCTCAAGCCGCGTATTGCAGGCGCGGCCGCTCAGCCATTTCCTTGCCTGCTTTGCGGCTTGGCGTGGGATTGGTTTGGCCGTAGGCGATCAGCCAGCACATGAACAGCGTCGTGCCCATCGGCAGCACCGTTAGCAAGGCTGGCGTCACGGCCGGCGCCCATCCCAGCAGCATTACCAGCACGAACGCGGCGACGACCAAATGCCGACAGCTGCCGCGATACTCCAGCAGCGCCCAGATGAGAACCGGCGTGAGGAACACGTAGCTCGGGAACTCCACCGCCGGGCCGAACAGCATGAGCCACGCCAGCCCCATCGCTAGTACCAGCGTCGTTAGGCGCCGTGGATCGTCGCAGCGCCGCCTCTGCCATAGGCACCATGCCAGTGCTGCCGCTGCAGTTCCCAGCTGCACCGCGCGATAAATCCACGACTGCACCGGTTCGCGCAGCGGCGGAGCGACGAATCGACCCTGGAGCATTTCCCGCAGAACGAGCCAGACGGTCCAGGCGTCTCGGAAGCCCGGCCAGCGCTCCGACCCCGTCGTCGCCAGGTGATAGAACCATTCGCGGTAGTGATTGGCGACCATATCCGGCGGCCGGGTTAGAAACGGCAGCGCCAGGCCCAGGCCGAGGAACAGCAAGAACCGCGCGGGCAATCGCCGGGGCTGGATCATGCACAGCAAGAGCGCTGGCGCCAGGGGCGTCAGCTTGAGCAGCACCGAGCCAGCCAGCATGGCCGCCGCCGCCCGCCATCGCCGTCGCACCAGCGCCGCGGCGGCCAGCAGCAGCAGGCCGACGGCCAGTGCATTGCTCTGCGCGTTCCACAGCCCGCGCAGCGCGCCGAGGGCGCCGAGAGCCAAGAACGCAGCTTCGCGTCCCGGCGTCCAGGAGGACGGCGCCACGTCGCGCAGGAAGCGCCATAGTCCGAGAACGAAAACCCCAATGCTGAGCCAACTCCAAACGATTCCGCCGAGCCGTGAGCCAAGGGCCGTCAGCGGCGTAAAGACGACTGCAAAAGTCGGCGGATAGCGGAAAAAGTCAAGCGGGGCGTAGTCGGCGTAAAGCGACTGGTCGGTCCACCAGTGCGCCGAACTGCCGGCCAGGACCGGAAAGATGGTGTGGTGGACCGGCTCCACGAGCGTGCGCACGGCGAGGACGACGGCGACGATGATCCAAAGCGTGAGCGCCCGCTTCAGCGGGTTCCGGCCCGCGAGCATCGGCACAACGGTCACATCAATCGCCTCCGCAAGGAATTACGGTTTGGGCGGCGAACTATTCGGCGATTTATCGGCGTGGAATTGGCGATTGAATCCATCAGGGCTGTACGGATCCGGCGGTTCCGGCGCCGCTGGAACGGCGGCGGGCGTCGGAGCATCTAGGGCTTGGCTCTTGGCGGGCGCGTTCGCGTTGCTGAGCGCCGCGGGGTGCGTTTCCGCGAACGGCGTCGGACCTGCAGGCGCGGCCGGAGGAGCGGCCGCCGCCGCCGTGCGGGGCGGCGCCGCATCGAAGAGCTGTGGGTTGTCGGCCAAGGTGCTTTTAACCCAATCTTCCAAGGTGCGATAAGCCGGCGCCTGCCGATTCTTGAACGGCGCCTGTTCCAGCGGCCCGTGGACGCTGACGGCCTTTGACAGCAAGGGGCTATTCTGCGGCTGGCTAAGGTTCACTTCCGCCAGCACCGCAGCCAGGTTTTGCTGCAGCGCCTTGCGGTTCAGCATGGCCGCGTCATAGGTGCGCGTCAGCTTGAAGCCGCCGCCGCGGCCGGTGGAATGGCAGTTGGCGCACGCGTTCATCAGGATCGGCTGCACCTTGACGGCGAATTGTCCCAGCGACTCTTCCGTGAGATCGACCGGCTTGGGCGCGTCGACCGGCGTCTCGGTAGGGGTCGCCGCGGCGGTCGGTTTGCTTCCTTCCAGATAGGCCAAGAGTCGGCGGCAGGGCGCGTAGTCGGGGCGCAAGGCCACGGCCGCGCGAACCTCGGCGACCGCCTCATCGTGCAAGCCGTTTTGGCGGCACCATTCGGCCAAACGGAGCCGCTCGTCGGGATCGGTCAGATTGGCCCGGCTGCGAACGAAGGCTAACGCCTCTTCCACGGAGGCGCAGAGGCGCAGCACCCGCTCGGCCGGCACGGCCGTTTCGCCAATGAGCCGGCGCACATGGTAGACGTCGCCGATCCGTTCGACGTCCCCGCACATCGTTTGCTCGTTTTCCAGGACGAGCACCTTGCCCTGCGTCGGTCCGGCGTCGGCCGGCGGCATGGCGCCGGGGGCCGCGATGGGAAGGACGCACGCCAGTAAGGGAAGAAAAATGTTCATGGCCGGCGGACGATAGACGAGCGGCTGGAAGCAGTCAAGAGCGATTGCGGCGCCCGGTCGTGGGTACGCAACCGGTTATAATATCCAGACGTTCGGCGCGGTCCTTGGTCCAAGCGAAGGCGCCGCAGGGCCGCCGGCGCGTTAGGATAAGCAGGGGATACTGCCCAAGTGAATGGGTCCAAGGATCAGCTTGGCCCGCTATCTCTGGTGAGGAACGCGTGCATGACGACCGAGCCTGCTGCCGATGCGGCCGACCACCTGCTGGCGCAAGTCGCAGAGCAGGTCCGAGCGCTGCGGCGGCCCGAAGCGACCTATCGCCTGCAGTTCCACAAGGGTTTCACGTTCCGCGATGCGACGGCCGTCGTTCCGTACCTGAGCGAGCTGGGCGTCACGCACCTTTACGCCTCCCCATATTTGCACGCACGACCCGGCAGCATGCATGGCTACGACATCACGAATCACCAGCGGCTCAACCCCGAAGTCGGCACGGATGCGGATTATGAGGCGATGACGAAGGCCCTGCGAGAGCAGGGACTGGGCCAGATTCTCGACACAGTGCCCAACCACATGGGAGTGCTGGGCAACGAGAACCCCTGGTGGAACGATGTGCTGGAAAATGGCCCGGCATCCGCCTGGGCCAACTTCTTCGACATCGCCTGGGACGCGTCGCCGCGGCCCGAGCTGCACAATCGCCTGCTGGTGCCGATCCTGGGCGAGCCTTATGGCAAGGCCCTGGAAACCCAGCAGCTGCGCCTGGAATACGCAGCCGGCGCTTTTACGATCCGCTATTACGATAATATCTTTCCGGTTTCTCCGTGTACTTACGCGCTCATTCTCGGCCATCGCATCGACGACCTGAAGGCTGATCTGGGTGAAACGGCGCCGGCGCTTACTGAGTATCTAAGCATCCTTAGCGCCGTGAGCCATCTGCCCGGCCGCACGGAAACGGCGCCGGAACGGATCGCCGAGCGGCAGCGCGAGAAGGAAGTCATCAAGCGCCGCCTATCTGCACTGGCCGGTGAGAGCGAAAAGGTCCTTTCCTTCCTCGTGCAGAACGTCGCCCAATTCAACGGCCAGCCGGGCCAACCGGCGAGCTTCGACCTGTTGGAGAAGCTGCTGGACGCCCAGGCCTATCGCTTGTCGTTCTGGCGCGTCGCGTCGGACGAAATCAATTATCGCCGCTTCTTCGACATCAACGAACTGGCCGCTTTGAGCATGGAGCGCCCGGAGGTCTTCGAGGCGACGCACGAACTCATTTTCCGCCTGCTCGGCGACGGCAAGATCAACGGGCTGCGCATCGACCATCCCGACGGCCTGTTCGACCCCCGTCAGTATCTCGAAAGACTGCAAGGGCACTATGTCCTACAGCTGGCCAAGAAGGCGTACGACGCTCTGCCGCAAGAAGAAGGCCAGCCGTCGTGGGACGATATGGCTGCCCGGGTCGGCGCCTCTCTCGGAAAAATCGGTCCGGAAAGTCCCTTATGGCGGCCGCTGTACGTTGTGGTGGAGAAGATTCTCGGGCCCTCGGAACCGTTGGCCGAGGATTGGCCGGTGCATGGGACCAGCGGCTACGAATTCCTCAATGCGATCAACGACCTGTTTGTGGACCCCGCCAACGGTAAAGCGTTCACCGGCCTCTATTTGGATTGGGGCGAAGTCGATCCGATCTTCGCCGTGACCGCCCGCCAGAAAAAGACGCTGACGCTGCAAGTGGCCCTGTCCAGCGAGCTGCAGATGCTGGCCTACCAGCTCGACCGGTTAGCGCAGAAGAACCGCTGGTCGCGCGACTTCACGTTTCACAGCCTGCGCCATGCCTTGCGGGAAGTCATCGCCGAATTCCCTGTTTATCGGTCTTACATAACGGAGAGCGGCGTTTCCGACCGCGACCGGCGTTACGTCACGGCTGCCGTCAACCGGGCGCGACGGCGAAACCCGGCGCTGACTGCGGACCTGTTTACGTTCGTGCGCGACATGCTGCTGCTGCGCTATCCCGAAACGGTGAGCGAGGCGGATCGGACGGAGCAGCGGCGGTTCGTCGGCAAGTTTCAGCAGGTGACGGCCCCGGTGACGGCCAAGGGGATCGAGGACACAGCCTTTTACATTTACAATCGGCTGACGTCGTTGAACGAGGTCGGCGGCGACCCTGGCCGCTTCGGTCGTCCACCGGCCGAGGTCCATCGCTTCTTACAGGACCGCCAGCAGAATCGGCCCTGGAGTCTGTCGCCTTTGTCGACGCACGACGCCAAGCGGAGCGAGGATGTGCGTGCCCGTTTGAATGTACTCTCGGAGATTCCCGATGAGTGGAAAGCGCGGTTGGGGCGGTGGCGTCTGCTGAATGAGCCGCTGCGCGTGCAAGCCGACGACGAGGTCGCGCCGGATCCCAACGAGGAGTATCTGCTCTACCAAACGTTGATCGGCGCCTGGCCGCTTGAGCCATGCTCAGGGGAAGACCAGGCGGAATTCGTCCGCCGCATCCAGGCCTACAT
>DATKHW010000208.1:0-4422 GCA_035546275.1 Gemmataceae bacterium | reverse complement strand
TGTTCCGCCACATCCACAGCACCCATTCATCGCCGCCGGCCGGGTAGAAACGCCACAGCGGTCGCTGCTTGAGCGAAGTCGTGAGCGGCTGCCGGCCGGCCGCCGTAATGTTGCGGCCGTTGCGGACCACGTCGAAACCGTACACGGCGCCTGGCGTCGGATCCTCAAGTTGCTTGAGCCAGGCCGCGGGGCCGCCCTCCACCCAGCCAGCGCCGACGCCGACTTGCACGATTTCATCATCGACCAGCAACCCCGCCTCCCAGGCTGGGCTGCCCGCGTCTGCAGCCGTGACGACGAGCCGATCGTCCTTCGGCGCGAATTTCGCTCCCAAAATAGCCTGGCTTGGCCAGCTCTTCGTCACGTCCCAAAAGGCCAGCGTCATGTCCGTGGAGCACGATACCAGTTGCTTGCCGTCCGCCGACGGCCCAAGGGCGGTCACCTCGCCTTGATGACCGACGCACAGTCGCGTCCGCCGCGCCTCCTTGGCCGCGGGGTCCAGCTCAAAAACGCTGAAGCCCCAGTAATGGCCGACCGCCAGGCGAACCGGTCCGTTATTCACCGGCGGCAGAAACGTCCAGCAGCGCGGCTTACCGTATAGGTCGCCGTTGATCGTCAGCTTGTTCCGCGCGCCCGATTCATGGACGGCATACCAGACATGGGGGTCGTTCCCCGCTGGCTGCACGGTCCAGCCGAGCAGTGAGGTCAGACGCGGAACCGGCTTGAAATCATTCGCGGCCAGCCATTGGCGCGAGGCCGGATCGAATGCGCGCCAGGGGCCGCGGGCGCGCTCGTCGGGATTCACGGAATTCGGATTGCGTTGATCCCGAAAACCAACGGCGCCGTCCACCGATAGGGCCGCGTCCCATAAGCACCGCGCGGGGCCGCTCAGGACGGTCGCCGGTTCCGCCGTATGCGCCAGGTCCCAGAGTGTGACTTCCTGATTGTCGCCGCCGGCTGCCGCGAAGTATCCGCCGCTGGGATGGAACGTAAGACGTTCGGCTTTGTAGGAATGCTCCAGGCTTAGCGTTTCCTTGGCCTGCTTCTGACTGAAGTCGCAGAAGACGATGCGGTCGTCGCCGTCGATGGCGAAGCTCGATCCGGGGACGAAAGAACCGACGGCCACGGCCAGCCGGCTGCTCTTCGGATCGAAGGCAAGGGCGTTTGCATATTCGCCGTCCTTCTGGCCGGGGTGAAATGTCTCGAAGCCCTTGAGCTTGATGTCGCGGAATTCCGTCTCGTCAACGAGCGACCGGATGGTGACGAGCGGCCCCTTCGCGGCCGCAGCAAGCCATTTGCCGTCAGGGCTGATTTCCGCCTTGAACACCGTGAAGCCGAGTTTCTTAACGAGATCGGGATCGTCGCGTCCCAGAGTCCAGCGCAGTAAGCTGCCGTCTTCCGACACCGACAGGACGTGGCTTTCATCCTCAAAGCGGACGAGGCGAACCGTGTTGAACGGAGCGTTCGACTCCGGTTTGCCGAGCCGGCGGAAGGCGTGCTTCTCCAGGTCCCAAAGCCAGACGCTGCCGTCGCCAGCGCCGAAGACGGCGCGCTGGCCGGAGGGAGCGAACGCGGCCGCCCAATAGGCGCTGACATTGCCCGTGGCGTCATTGGGAGCAACGGCCGAGTCGAGCATCTCGCCGCTGTCGAGGTCCAGGAGGGCGACCATCGAATTTGCCGCCCCAAGACCGCCAATGACGACGCGCTTGCCGTCGGCCGAAATGTCCATCGCGTAAATGGCGCCCCGCTGTTCGCGCCAGATGCCCCAGCGCAGTACGCGGACGGATTGCGGATCGATCTTGCCGTCGGCGAACGACCAGACGCGCACAACCTTATCGTCGCCGATGGCGAGCAGCCGCTTGCCGTCCGGGGTGAAGCGGAGGTCGTCGCAGGCGCCAGTCCGATAGCCGTTCTCGACGACCAGTTCCGGGTCCTCGCGGCCCCGGCGGCTGCTTTGTGCGTCGGCGACGAGAGCAAGAGTGAGAAGGGTCGCGACGGCGGCGACCAAGGTGCGCATGGCATTCTCCGTGCGTGGGGCGCTCGGCAGGTCACACCGCCCCTATTTCCCTATACGATCGCCGGGCGGCGGGCGGACACCGGTCAGGCGGGCGGAGCGTCCATCGAATCGCAAAGACCTTCCTCGCGCGCCAGGTCGCGGACGCGCTCCACCACCCGGCGGATTTTGCGATCGTACTTAAGATTTAGCTCCTTGGCGATTTCGTCGTTGGAAGAGCCTTGGAGGCGCAGCTCGATAATGCGCCGCGCCTGCGGGTCCAGCTGGCTGAGGAAATGCTCCAACTGATCGAGGAAGGCGATCGACGCCTCGGCGGACGGCTCTTTGTCGAGGATGGAAAGCAGCTGTTCACGGTGGTTATCGCCTTGGTTGGTTTCCAGGTTGGGGTCTCGCTTGGCGGCCTTGTGGAACGCCACCTGGCGCAGCGTTTTGTGCAACGTGATCCGCATCAGCAGCTTACAGAGATCGTCTTCGTCCTGAAACACGAACTGCCCGTCTTTCAGGCGAAGGAAGAAGGTGCGGAACACCGATTGGACGATGTCTTCGGGGTCCACCCGGCTGGACAGCCGCTGGCTGATACGACGCCGCGCCAGGACCAGGAGCCGGTCGAAATAGCGGTCGACGATCTCGCGGGCGGCGTTTTGATCGCCGCCGCGCCACAGGTCGATGAGGACTTGCTCTTCCGGTGACGTGGGCACAGTCCGGCGCTCCAAAAAGGACGATCCGCTTCCGCCCAATCAAACGGGCGTCCAGGTTGGAGTTGCGCGCTGGAGGGGGAAGTCGGCTGATATAATCATACCGCTGGCGGCCGGATCGGACCAAGGAAATTCGGGCGGAAGCGCATGGCCGACTACTTTCTGGCCCTCGACGCGGCGGACTTTGAAGGCCGGGTTCGTCCCGCACTGGCCGCCAGTCGAAGACGAGCTTCTTTTGACCCCTGCCGCGCTCTCTGCGCAGAACTAATCTCTGCCGCCCGCGCCTACAAAGATCGTTATCACGTCGGGGGCGCGGAAGCGCTCGTCCAGAGCGTGGCGGACGGCATGACATTCCACCGCGACGTGTGGCGAGCGCTGGTGGGCGAAATCTTGCTGTACACCGCTGTCGAAATTCCCGAATTTCAGACCTGCGAGGCGACGCTCGTCCATTTGCTCGCGCCGGGACGCGGCGCTGAGGACATTGGGGAGCGCTCATCTCTGCCGCCGATCGTCCAGGCGCATCGCGGTGCACGCGATTTGACCTTCGGGGCGGCTATCTATCGGCCGGAACAAGCCGCTTACAACAACGCCGGCGACGTAGCTCGGCTGACGGCGTATCTCGCGACGGTGCGGCCCGAACGGTGGTCACAGAGCGATCTAGTCGGTGCACCGGGGGCTGAAAACGAAGAGGAACAGGAGCAAGAACTCGCCTTTGCGCGCGAATGGTTCCCGGCGTTGGCCGACTTATTCCGGCGGGCGCAGGAGCGCAGCTGGGTGCTGGTCCATGAGAGCATTTTCTAAGGGCCGCATGATGGCGCCGCTGCGGAACAAACGGATGCGCTCGCCGGGGCGACCGCATTGGCCTTTTCTTCGGATTGTGCAAGCGGCACAAATGCGTCGGAACCCGATTTGGTTGGCCAACCCGGCCGGCGTGAGCTATAAGGATTCTAGTGTCGCGCCCCAATAGCCTTTCCCGCGCCAGGATGCGGCGAGGTCCCGTCCGACGCTTGTCGACGACCCAAACCGCAGCGACCTTTCCCGGTCGTGCGCAGGGAGTTCGGTTGTGAGCGTCCCCACCTGCACGCTCCTCGTCGTGGATGACGAGCAGTACATCCTGACGACCCTGAGCCACCTGCTGGCGGCGGATTTCCGCGTCCTCACCGCCGACTCGGCCGAGGCGGCGCGGGAGGCGTTCGCCCGCCAGCCCATCCACATCATCCTCAGCGACCAGAAGATGCCGCGCACCACCGGCGTGCAACTGCTGGAATGGGTGCGCGAACATCATCCACGAACCATTCGCTTACTGATGACGGGTTACGTGGAGCTGGAGGACGCGATCGCCGCCATCAATCGCGGGCACGTATACCATTACCTGCTCAAGCCGTGGCGAGCGGAAGAGTTGCGGCAGGTGCTGCGGCATGCCGCTGAGAAATGCGAGCTGGAACGCAGCCGCGAGGAGCTGGTGGAACAGATGCGTCAGCTCAACCGGGACCTGGAGCAGCGCGTGGGGGAACGTACGCGCGCACTCCAGGAGAGCAATCATTTGCTGGAACAGCGCAGCCGCGAGTTGGAGCGGCTCGCGCTGACCGACCCCTTAACGGGGCTGTTCAACCGCCGCGCCCTGGAAGAGCTAGCCCGCTTTGAGCTGAAGCGCCACGCGCGCTATCCCAGCCCGTTGACCCTGGGATACATCGACGTGGATCACTTCAAACAAGT